>JAJQBL010000074.1 GCA_021203325.1 Clostridiales bacterium
TTTGCCGGGGTTCGTATGGGATTCTCCGATTCTGTCAGACGCTTTCCACAGGGGTGGTGCCGTAAACCTGCTCCACCAGCTGCAGGGCGTCGGTGGCGTAGTGGGCAGCCACCAGCAGGGAGATGTCCACCTCCGAGGTGGTGATCAGCTCCATCTGAATCCCCGCCCTGCTGAGGGTGGAGAACACATCCGCCGCCACGCCGGGGCAGTGGAGCATGCCGGTGTCGAAGAAGCCCAGCTTGCAGTTGCCGGGCAACACCTCCGGCTTGATGGAGGGGTGCTCCTTCCGCAGGCCCCCCAGAATGGTCAGGGCGTCCCCCAGGGAGTCGTCAGAGATGGTGAAGCTCAGACGCATCTCTCCCCCCTGGGGTGCGGTCTGGGAAATCATGTCCACATCCACCTGGGCCTGGGCAAAGGCGGTCAGCACACTGGCCACCACCGCGCTGTCGCAGGGCAGGTCGGCCAGGGTGATGAGGGTGATGTTGTTTGCATAGGTGATTTTGGAAATTGCTGCGCTCATCTGTTATTCATCCTTTCCGGACTCTGCCACCAGCTGGCCCATGTTGTAGAGGCCCGGCGCGGAGACCGACGCCATATACTTGGCGGCCTTCACGGCGCCGTTGGCGAAGATCTCACGGCTCATGGCAGTGTGCTTGATTTCAATGACCTCGTCCCGGCCGGCGAAAATCACCTCATGGACCCCCACGATGGTGCCGCCCCGGACGGAGCTGATGCCGATCTCATTCTTGGGGCGGGCCTCCCGCCGGTCGTGGCGGCCATAGTTGTAGGAGGCGTCATAATGGAGGGCCTCCTGGGCGGCATCGGCGATCATCAGGGCGGTGCCGGAGGGGGCGTCCACCTTGCGGTTGTGGTGCTGCTCCACAATTTCGATGTCATAGCTGTCCCCCAGCACGGCGGCGGCCTGCTTCACCAGCTCCAGCAGCACGTTGATGCCGAGAGACATATTGGCACTGCGGAATACGGGAATCTCTTTGGCGGCCTCGTCGATCTGGGCCAGCTGCGCATCGGTGTAGCCAGTGGTGGCCAGCACCACAGGCACCTTCCGGTCAAGACAGTAGGCCAGCAGGCCGTCCAGGGCTTTGGGGGAGGAGAAGTCGATGACGCAGTCCGCCGGGCCGCTGTAGTTGGCGGGGACGGCGTACACCGGGTAGGCCCGGCCTGCGGTGTTCACATCGAAGCCGGCCACCACGGAAAGCTCCGGGTCGGCGGCGCAGATCTGCTCCACCACTTGCCCCATCTTCCCGTTGCATCCGGAGATGACGATTTGAAGCATCTTTGGTACCCTCCCTCTTTAGGCGTCCAGCAGACCGGCCTTCACCAGGGCCGCCCGCAGCTTTTCGTTATGTTCCTCGGTCATATCGCACAGGGGCATCCGCAGGATGCCCGCACCCTTGCCCATCATGTTCAGGGCGGTCTTGACGGGGATGGGATTCGTCTCCATAAACAATGCGTCGGACAGGGGCAACACATCCCGGGTCTGCACCAGGGCGGCCTCGGCATAGTTCCCCTCCAGGCACAGGTGGCTGAGCCGCACCATCAGCTCCGGCGCCACGTTGGACACCACCGAGATGACCCCCTTGCCCCCCAGGGCCATCAGAGGCACCACCTGGCCGTCCTCGCCGGACCAGATGTTGAAGTCGTCCCCGCACAGCATCCGGGTGTGGGCGATCAGGTCAAAGTTGCCGGAGGCCTCCTTGACGCCGTTGATCATGGGATGTCTGGAGAGGGCCGCGTAGGTCTCGGCGGTGAAGCTCAGGCCGGTGCGGCTGGGGACGTTGTAGCAGATGATGGGGGTGTGCACCCGGTCGGCCAGGTAGGTGTAATGCTCCACCAGGCCCTTCTGGGTGGTCTTGTTGTAGTAGGGGGTGACGACCAGCAGGCCGTCCGCCCCGCAGGACTCGGCATAGAGGCTCAGCTCCAGGGCGGTGGCGGTGCAGTTGGAGCCGGTGCCGGCCAGCACCTTGCAGCGGTGGTTCACCGTCTCGCAGCAGAAGCGGATGGCCTCCTTATGCTCCTCCATGGTCATGGTGGAGCCCTCGCCGGTGGTGCCGCAGATGCAGATGCAGTCGGTACCGGCGGCGATCTGCCATTCGATCAGCCCGGCCAGGCTCCTGTAGTCAACGCCGGTCTCTGTGAAAGGGGTGACAATGGCGACGCAGGCGCCGGTGAAGATAGGAGTTTTCATAGTATCAAACCTTTCTCATACAATTCGCGCACTCGTTTGGGAGATTGGCCGGGAAGCGGAGGCTCAGCCCCTGTGGGTAATATATCCCTCGGCGGCCAGCAGCTCTGCCAGCAGCACGCCGCCCCCTGCCGCACCCCGCAGGGTGTTGTGGCTCAGGCCAACAAATTTGTAGTCATACTGGGTATCCTCCCGCAGGCGGCCCAGGGAGATGGCCATGCCGCCCTCCAGGTCCCGCTGGAGCCTGGTCTGGGGATAGTTGGGGTCCTCAAAATAGTGGAGGAACTGCTTCGGGGCGGAGGGGAGGTTCAGCTCCTGGGCCCGGCCCTGATAGGCGGCCCAATCCGCCTTGATGGCCTCAATGGAGGGCTTCTTCCCCGCCGGGAAGGACATGAACACGGCGGCCATGTGGCCGTCCGTCACCGGCACCCGGAGGCACTGGGAGGTGATGGCGGGGGTGTTGGTGGGGACGATGACGCCGTCCACCAGGTCGCCCCACATCTTCAACGGCTCCTGCTCGCTCTTCTCTTCCTCGCCGCCGATATAGGGGATGACATTGTCGATCATCTCCGGCCAGGTCTCAAAGTTCTTGCCCGCGCCGGAGATGGCCTGATAGGTGGTGACCAGCACCTTCTCCAGCCCGTACTTCTCCCGCAGGGGGTGCAGGGCGGGGACGTAGGATTGCAGGGAGCAGTTGGACTTCACGGCGATGAAGCCGGTCTTTGTCCCCAGCCGCCTGCGCTGGGCGTCGATGACCTTGATGTGGCCGGGGTTGATCTCCGGCACCACCATGGGCACGTCGGGGGTGAAGCGGTGGGCGGAGTTGTTGGACACCACAGGGCACCCCAGCTTCGCGATTTTCTCCTCCAGCGCCCGAATCTCGTCCTTCTTCATGTTGACGGCGCAGAAGGTAAAGTCCACCTGGGACATGAAGGCGTCCAGGTCTTTTTCAATGTCCAGCACCGTCATGCCCTTCACCGCCTCCGGGATGGGGGCGGACATCTTCCAGCGGCCTGCTACGGCCTCTTCATAGGTTTTACCGGCGCTGCGGCCGGAGGCGGCGATGGCGGTCAGCCGGAACCAGGGGTGGTTCTCCAGCAATGTGACAAAGCGCTGACCCACCATACCGGTGCAGCCCACAACGCCGACCTGAAACTTTTCCATGTTACATTCCTCCAAAAAGGCTTTCCCTAATACTTTCTATGCGCAGGCGCCGGGTTTGGGAATAAAAAAAGGAATCAGTAGTTGCAAAACTGACTGATTCTGTACTATAATGTCTGACGGGCAGACCGTATAGGAACAAAAAGCAGACAGCTCCCCATCCCCGCGCCGGGGATGACAGTTGTCAGGCTGTTGACCTGACCCCCAGGTAACGGCGCTCGGCATGCCGCCCCTTCGGCGGCCTCCCCTTTCCGCGCGGCATCAAGCGGGCCTCCGAAGCCCTCTGCCGCGGTTACTGATGTTGACCGCGCCTCTACTCTGCATAGACTAAGTATAGTTTACCATAGTTGCCCCCGCCTGTCAATGCCGTGACGGGAGAAGAATTTATAAATCAAAAAATGGAGTTTCCCACCGGTTCGGCAATTTGACCGAACTTCTGTGTGGAAACCGGAACAAATCCAAAGGAATGAGCATGGAATGAAAACAAGCGATTTTTACTACGACCTGCCGGAGGAGCTGATCGCCCAGACGCCGCTGGAGCGGCGGGACGGCTCCCGGCTGATGGTGCTGGACAGGGCCACCGGAGCCATTCAGCACCGGCATTTTTATGAGCTGCCCCGGTTCCTCCGCGCAGGAGACTGTCTGGTGCTGAACGATTCCAGAGTATTGCCCGCCCGGCTCATTGGCCATCGGGAGACGGGGGGCGTATCCGAGGTGCTGCTCCTGATTGACCGGGGCGGCGACAACTGGGAGTGCCTGGTGCGCCCCGGCAAGAAGCTGCGGGAGGGGACAAAAGTCACCTTCGGCAGCGGGGAGCTGACCGCCGAGATCCGGGAGATCCTCCCCGGCGGCAACCGGCTGGTACACTTCGAGTATCAGGGTATCTTCCTGGAGGTGCTGGAGCGATTGGGCCGGATGCCCCTGCCCCCCTACATCAAGGAGGAGCTGCAGGACCAGGAGCGGTATCAGACGGTCTACTCCAAGGTGGCGGGCTCCGCCGCCGCCCCCACGGCGGGGCTACACTTCACCCCCCAGCTGCTGGCGGAAATTCAGGCCATGGGGGTGCGCCTGGCCTACGTCACCCTCCATGTGGGGCTGGGCACCTTCCGCCCGGTGAAGGCGGAGGAGCTGGAGGAGCACGAGATGCACTCGGAGTACTGCATGGTGGGGGAAGAAGCCGCCCGCATCATCACCGAGGCGAAGCAAAACGGCGGCCGGGTGGTCTGCGTGGGCACCACCTCCTGCCGCACGGTGGAGTCTTTTGCCAATGCGGACGGCACCATGGCCCCCAGCGCCGGGTGGACGAATATCTTCATCTATCCGGGCTACAAATTCAAGTGCCTGGACGCTCTGGTGACCAATTTCCATCTGCCGGAGTCCACCCTCATCATGCTGGTGTCCGCCCTGGCCGGACGGGAGAACGTGCTGCACGCCTATGAGGAGGCAGTGCGGGAGCAATATCGGTTCTTCTCCTTTGGGGATGCGATGTTGATAGCGGACACTGCCGATGACGCCAGCCAGCCAAATGGAACTCAACTTTAAAATTTGTTTCGCGCTGGACCCCCTCCACCGTCGAACGCGCCGCGCTACCTCCGCTGTCAGCAAAGCTGACTGTGGGTGTGGAAAGGCCGGACACAGCCACACCCACCCTTGCAAACCCTTCCCATTCATGCTATGATGGTACAACCACCAACAAGAGAGGAACATACTATGGAGTTACTGTTTGTCGCCTACCCCAAATGCAGCACCTGCCAGAAGGCCAGACGCTACCTGGAGGAGCGGGGCGTCTCCTTTGTGATGCGGGACATCAGGGAGGAGCGGCCCACCGCCCAGGAGCTGGAGCAGTGGCACAGGGCCAGCGGCCTGCCCCTGAAGCGGTTCGTGAATACATCGGGGCTGCTGTACCGCTCCATGGATTTGAAGAACAGGCTCCCCGCCATGACGGAGGAGGAGATTTACGCCCTGCTGGCCACGGACGGGATGCTGGTGAAGCGTCCCCTGCTGATCGGGGAGGATTTCGTCCTCACCGGCTTCCGCCAGGGGGAGTGGGATGCGGCGTTATCCAAAGACTGAGAGCGTGGGAGAACCGTTATGTTTCAGATACTGAAAACCGAGGGCCGCGCCCGGCGGGGGGTGTTCACCTGCGCCCACGGCACGGCCCAGACCCCGGTGTTCATGAACGTGGGCACCCAGGGGGCCATCAAAGGGGCCGTGTCCGCCGGGGATTTGAAGGAGATCGGCTGCCAGATCGAGCTGTCCAACACCTACCATCTCCACGTCCGCCCGGGGGACGATGTAGTGCGCCAGCTTGGCGGTCTGCATCAAATGATGGGCTGGGACGGGCCGATTCTGACGGACTCCGGCGGCTTTCAGGTGTTCTCCCTGGCCACCCTGCGGAACATTAAGGAGGAGGGCGTCACCTTCCACAGCCATGTGGACGGCCGAAAAATCTTCATGGGGCCGGAGGAGTCCATGCAGATTCAGGCCAATCTGGGCAGCGACATCGCCATGGCCTTTGACGAGTGCGTGGAGAACCCCTGCGCTCACAACTACGCCCGGCGCTCCGTGGAGCGCACCCAGCGCTGGCTGGAGCGGAGCATTGCGGAGCATCAGCGGCTCTGTGCCCTGCCGGACTGCGTCAATCCTCAGCAGCAGCTCTTTGCCATCAACCAGGGCTGCACCTACCCGGACCTCCGCATCTGGCACGCCCAACAGATCTCCGCCCTGCCGGAGGACAGCTTCCAGGGGGTGGGCATCGGCGGTCTGGCCGTGGGAGAGAGCACCGAGGTCATGTACGAAATCTTAGACCAGGTGGTGCCCCACCTGCCGGAGCAGAAACCCCGCTACCTGATGGGGGTGGGGACGCCCTGGAACATCATCGAGGGGGTTTACCGGGGGGTGGACTTCTTCGACTGCGTCATGCCCGCCCGGAACGCCCGCCACGGCAAGCTGTTCACCTGGAAGGGCATCCTGAACATCAAGAACGAGAAGTACAAGCTGGACGCCTCCCCCGTGGACCCGGACTGCGGCTGTCCCCTGTGCCGCAGCTACAGCCGGGCCTACCTCCGCCACCTGTTCAAGGCGGAGGAAATGCTGGCCATGCGTCTGGCGGTGCTGCACAACCTGTATTTCTATAACGAGCTGATGGCCCGCATCCGGCAGGCCCTGGACGAGGGAACCTTTACCGCCTTCCGGGCGGAATACACGGAAGCGCTGCAAAAACGGGTATAATTTTCTGAAAAATCCCTTGCAAACGGGGTCGGTTTCAGGTATACTACATGGTAGTGCGCTTTTACGCAAGAAACGGAGGGAATACTATGAGTGATTGGGCATATACGATCATCATGCTGGTCGTGATGGTCGCCATCTTCTACTTCCTGCTGATTCGCCCTGAGAACAAGCGGAAGAAGCAGGCCACCGAGCTGCGCAACAGCCTGACGGTGGGCGATGAGGTCACCACCATCAGCGGCGTGGTCGGTACGATCTGCGCAGTGAAGCAAAACAGCATCGTCATCGAGACCGGCGCTGACCGGGTGCGGATCGAGCTGATGAAGTGGGCGGTGTCCTCCAAGGGCGTCCAGACCACTGAGGACGGCAAGGCCGCTTCCGCTGAGAAGAAGTAAGCCGCCGCTCATAAAATTTCCCCCTCTCTCATACCCTGTAACAGGACGTGAGAAGGGGGAATTTTTTGTTGCAGACGGAGCATCGGGAGACGCTGTTCAACCGGTTCACCGGGATTCTGGCAGGGGCGGCGCTGGCCTTTGCGGTGTGTACGCTGGTGCTGCTGGGGGCGGCGTGGCTCATCTCCACCGGCCGGGCGGAGGAGGGGCAAATGC
>JAJQBL010000102.1 GCA_021203325.1 Clostridiales bacterium
GCACCAAAGCTGCCGCCGATGGCGGCTGGCGGGGATTGCCGCCCACGTTCCTGCCGTCAAGCGGCATTTCCGCTGCGCTCCCTATGCCTTACGGCGGAACGGGCGGCAATTTTGTTGCCCTTTGGTCGTGCTGATCTGATTTTCTTTACGGGAACGTATCTCTCCTATTTTTTCTTTCCTCTGCGTCCTAACTTTTTCAGATGCAAAACGGGTGGATTGCCTGATTACCGGCAATCCACCCGTACTTTTTCATTCCTGTTTGGGGCCAGTGCCCTTTTTCCTGTTTCCGGCGGCTTACTTCCGCTCCGCGGCCCAGGCCCGGTTCACGGCGCACAGGATGGCCTTGATGGAGGCCATGGAGGTGTTGTGGTCGATGCCCACGCCGAACACATCCTGACCGTCCAGGGTGCGCAGCTGAATGTAGGACACAGCCTGGGCGTCGGAGCCCTGACCGATGGCGTGCTCCTTATAATCGATGAAGTGGTAGCGGCTCATGCGCTCGTTCTTGATGGCGTTGAAGAAGGCGTCGATGGGGCCGTTGCCCTCCCCCGTGACCTCAAAAACGGTGTCCTTATGCTGGAGCATTCCGTAGAAGTGGGAGTGGGCCACGCCGTTCTCCACATCTGCCCCCAGCTTGTTGCGGATGAGGCGATAGGGGCCGTCCACCTCCAGGTATTCCTGCCGGAAGAGCTGGAAGATGACCTCCGGCTTCAGCTCCACCCCCTGACGGTCAGACTCCGCCTGAACGATGGCGCCGAACTCGGCGTGCATGGCCTTGGGCATATCGAAGCCGAACTTGTGGTTCATGATGAAGGCCGCGCCGCCCTTGCCGGACTGGGAGTTGATGCGCACCGGCTCGTAATTCCGGCCCAGGTCGGTGGGGTCGATGGGCAGGTAGGGCACCATCCACTTGTCGGAGTGATGCTCCGCCATGTAGTTGAAGCCCTTGTTGATAGCGTCCTGATGGCTGCCGGAGAAGGCGGTGAACACCAGGTCGCCGCCGTAGGGCTGGCGCTCCGGCACCTTCATCTTGGTGCAGCGCTCGTACATGCTGATGATGCGGTCCATATGGCTGAAATCCAGCTCCGGGTCCACCCCCTGAACGTACATATTCATGGCCACGGTGATCATGTCCACGTTGCCGGTGCGCTCGCCGTTGCCGAAGAGGCAGGCCTCCACCCGCTCCGCACCGGCCAGCAGGCCGGCCTCGGTGGTGGCCACGCCGCAGCCCCGGTCGTTGTGGGGATGGAGGGAGATGATGGCCCGCTCCCGGCCGGGGAGCTTGCGGATGAAGTACTCCAGCTCGTCGGCGAACTGGTTGGGCATACAGTTCTCCACCGTGGTGGGCAGGTTCAGGATGACCTTGTGGTCGGCATCGGCGTGGAGGTGATCCAGCACGGCGGCGCAGATGTCCACCGCCGCGTCCATCTCCGTCCCCATGAAGGACTCCGGGGAGTACTCATACCGCAGGTCCATGCCGGAGGCGATCACCGGCTGGGCCATCTCGTAGATCAGGTCGGCGGCATCGGTGGCGATCTTCTTGACCCCCTCCACATCGGTGTGGAACACCACTTCCCGCTGGAGGGTGGAGGTGGAGTTGTAGAAGTGGAAGATGACGTGCTTGGCCCCCTGGATGGCCTCGAAGGTCTTTTTAATGAGGTGCTCTCTGGCCTGCACCAGCACCTGGATGGTCACGTCGTCGGGGATGTGGCCGCCCTCGATCAGCTCCCGGCAGATGCTGTAGTCCGTCTCCGAGGCGGAGGGGAAACCGATCTCCACTTCCTTCACGCCGATCTCGTCCACCAGCATGTGGAACATTTCCAGCTTCTCCTCCATGTTCATGGGGTCGATGAGGGCCTGGTTGCCGTCCCGCAGGTCCACAGAGCACCAGATGGGCGCCTTGGTGATGAGGTTGTCCGGCCAGGTGCGGTTCTCGATGGGCTGGGGCTTGAAGGGGATATACTTTTCATAACCGTGCATAACTGTGTTTCCTCCAACATTCAGATTTTGTGTGCGGCGCTCTGCCGCGGGATTCGGCCGCAGGGCAAAAGAAAAAACGCCTGCCGACCAGCTTACCGGTCAGGGGCGTGGAATACGCGGTACCACCCTGATTCAGCCAGACATCACGGTCTGGCCCTCTGCGGCCTCCAACAAGGCCCGGACGGGTAACGGTGTCCTGCCGTACCGCCCTACTATCCGCCGTCAGGCAAAATTCAGGCCGTCAGCTCCGGGATCAGTCATACACCGGGCACGTCACATCGGCTTACAGCAACCGCCGACTCTCTGCGCTGGCCTGCCAGGTCTTTCATCCCTTCTGCGCTTTTGGGGTTTGTAAGCATTATTATATGCACGCTTCGCCCTTTTGTCAAGGGCGGTTCGGGGGAAAATCCAAATTTTGTGCAATTTTTCCTTCACGCCGGAGGGCGTCTGTTGGCCGGGCCAAGTTTTTTCATAAAGTTAGCGGTTCCCCCTTGCAAAAAGGGGGAATATCATGTAAAATATTTGTGTGAATATAAGGGCGTTTATGCCTATTTCGAATTTATTGGAGGAATTGATTTATGATCACTGCCAGCGATTTCAGAAACGGCAAGACCTTTGAGTATGAGGGCAAGCTGATGCAGGTCGTGGAGTTCCAGCATGTAAAGCCCGGCAAGGGCGCCGCCTTCGTCCGCACGAAGATGAAGAATATCGTCACCGGCGCCGTGACCGAGGCCTCTTTCAACCCCACCGCCAAGTTTGAGGAAGCCTTCATTGAGCGCAAGGACGTGGAGTATTCCTACAGCGACGGCGACCTGTACTACTTCATGGATCTGGAGACCTATGAGATGGAGCCTGTGGCCTCCGACTCCCTGCCGGAGAACTTCAAGTTCGTCAAGGAGAACGACCCCTGCACCCTGCTGTCCTACAAGGGCAAGATCTTCTCCGTCTCCATCCCCAACTTTGTGGAGCTGGAGGTCACCAAGACCGAGCCGGGCGTCCGGGGCGACACCGCCACCAACGTCACCAAGCCTGCCACCGTGGAGACCGGCGCGGAGCTGAAGGTGCCCCTCTTCATCAACGAGGGCGACCGCATCCAGATCGACACCCGCACCGGCGAGTATATGGGCCGCTGCAAGTAAGAACACATCCATCCAAAGGCCGCATTTCCGATGCGGCCTTTTTTCAACCGAAAGGAGCGTATTCCCATGACATTATCGGAAAAGGCCGCCTATCTGCGGGGGCTGTATGACGGGCTGGGCCTGTCCGACACCGGCACGGCGGAGGCCAGACTGATGAACGCCATGATCGACGTCATTGAGGAGATGGCCGGCCACATCGGAGAGAATGAGGAGAGCATCACCGCCATGGCCGACCAGGTGGACGACCTGAATGAGGCTGTGGACGAGCTGTGCGACCTGCTGTCCGACAGCCTGGACGAGGAGGACGACGAGGACGAAGGCACCGAGTTTGAGGTGGAGTGCCCCAAGTGCCAGTCCCCCATCATCCTGGACGAGGAGACCCTGGCCGGGGGCCAGGTGGTCTGCCAGTCCTGCGGGCAGAAGTTTTCCATCGACGTAGGCTATGAGGGCGAGGAGGACGACGAGGGGTAACCGCCCCTTCCGACAGACAGCACAGAGAGGGCAGGACGATGGAATCCAAACTGGTATTTTTTGACATAGACGGCACCCTGAAGCCCTACCACAGCCCCGTGCCGGAGCCGACAAGGAAGGCCCTCCGCCTTCTGCGGGAGAACGGCCACCTGCCCATCCTCTGCACCGGGCGCACCCTCCGGGTAGCGGTGGCCAACGACTGGGCGGAGGCGCTGAACTTCGCCGGCATCATCTGCGCGGCAGGGGGCCATGTGGTCTATCAGGGGGAGACGGTGCACTTTGACGCCCTGACGGCGGAGGAGACGGTCTGGCTCCACGACCTGCTGTTTGGGTGCGGCTGCGTCTTTGTGCTGGAGGGGCCGGAGGGCCTTTACTACGAGTCCGCCCAGGAGGACGCCATCCGTGCCCTGTGGGGCAACGTGTTCGGCCCCGGCGTGCCGCTGGTGCCCTACGTCCCCGGCGGGCAGGCTTCGGTGCAGAAGGCCTTCATCGCCAGCGGGCGGCGGCTGGAGGAACACGGCTGCGTCCCGGCCCTGGAGCGGCGGTTCCAGCTGCTGTGGTACGGCGAAGATCACCGGATGGTGGAGCTTGTCCCCAAAGAGATCAGCAAGGCCACCGGCATCCGGGCCCTGCTGACCCATCTGGGCATGGGGCAGGAGGACACCTTCGCCTTTGGCGACGGCCCCAACGATGTGGAAATGCTCCGCTTCTGCGGCTGCGGCATCTGCATGGGGGATGGCCAGCCTGTGGCGAAGGCCGCGGCGGATTACATCACCGGTCCCTGTGACGGCAGCGGCATCTACGACGCCTGCCTGCACTTCGGCCTCATCGGGTAGCTGCGCCGCCCCGGATTTTTCAGGTGAAAAAAGTAAAATTGGGGGTTGACAACCGCCGGACTGCGTGGTATTATAATACACGTGCTGAGGCACAAGACAATTTCAGGTATGCGCGAGTGGTGGAATTGGTAGACTCGCTGGCTTCAGGTGCCAGTGCTCTTCACGGGCGTGCGGGTTCGACTCCCGCCTCGCGCACCAGATAAAATAATCCGAACTTCGCTCCAACGGAGCTGAGTTCGGACTATTTTTTCCCCGCCGAACCCTCTCAAAAGCAAAAGCGCCGGATGGACTGCCGAAGGCAGCCCATCCGGCGCCTGTTTCTTTTTGAATCAGAACGCCCTTCTGTGAATCACGGTGGGGTCAATGTGGGAGATGTCCGGCGAGCCGGTGCGGTTCAGGTAGGTGCGCAGCAGGGCAGTGTTCTGCCGAACCCAGTCCACCACGCCGTCCCTGCCGCCCTTGCGCAGGGACTTCATCACCGCCCTGGCGCTGCACACCAGGTCGGCCCCCAGGGCCAGGGCCTTGAAGGCCTCCGTGCCGGTGTCGATGCCGCAGTCCACGATGATGGTCATGTCCCGGCCCACCGCCTGCCGGATCTCCGGCAGCAGCATCACAGGAGGAACGGCATAGTCCATAATGCTGTGGTGGTGGGACAGCAGAATGTACCGCACCCCCGCCTTCCGGCAGTTCACCGCGTCGCTGACGCTGAGGACGCCCTTCACCACCAGAGGGACGCGGAGCCGATCCACGGCCTCCGCCAGCTCCTCCACGCTCTTCGGGCCGAACAGGGCCCCTTCCTTGGGGTCGCAGTCGTAGCCGCCGGTCTTTTTGCTGTAGGCGTGGTCAAGGTCGGTGGCCACGGCCACGCAGCCCAACGCCTCCGCCTGCTGCGCCTCGCCCAGGAAGCGGGCGCTGTCCTGATAGGGCTTGATGACCTTGACGGTTTTGGCCCCCTGGGCAATGCATTGGGCCACAGCCTCCCCGGGCTCGAAGCCGCCCAGCCACAGCACCGTGTTGGCCTCCGCCGCCGCCTGGGCCTCCTGGAGGAGGGCGTTCTCTCCCAGCATGGGGTAGCCGCCGAAGGCCCCCAGCATGATGGGCGTATCCAGGGTATGACCAAACGCCTCCGCCCGGGTGGACGCCAGACCGGAGTTCACCAGCCGCATTTCGATGAGCAGGGAGTTCAGGTATTGCCGGGTGATGGCATCCGAGCCGCCGGTCATCCGGTCCAGATAGGCGTCAAACGCATTTGCCGATGTGTCGTTACTCATAGGGGTGCCTCCTGTCGTAAATATGGTTTTCAAACTGCACCGCCGGTAGCGATGCCGACGGTGCAGTTCCACTTTGTTGCCGGTAACGGGGGCAGGGATTACCCGCCGAAGCCGGTGTTGCCGGAATCCTCGCCGCTCTCCGGCTCCTCGGCGGTGAAGCCGATGGTCCGGTTAGTCAGGCCAGGTGCAACGGAAGCGCTGTCAAGTTCGTCATCCGTGGGCAGGTACCACATGGTAATCGTGTCGCCCGTCTCCAGGTATGCGGAGAGCTGGGTGTCCTCCGGCAGATAGATTCCGCCAACCAGAGCAGAATCTACCGCCACAGCCTCAGAGGAGCCTTCCTCTGTCCACAGCGGCTCTTCCTCTGTACCGGACAGGGTGCCCCGCACATAGGCGGCGCGAATGGCGACCCACTGGCTGGTGGCGCCGATGGTGTTGGCGTCCTTCCAATAGATGTAAATGTCACCGGGATAGATGGAGGAGGGATCGTCTCCGTTTACGTTGGAGGAACCGTTCTCGGAGTCGAAGGTGATCTCCTCACCGTTGCCGTCGGTGTAGGTCGCGCCGTCGGCGTCCGTGTAGTAGGCCACGGCATAGGTGCCTTCCGTGCCGTAAGCGACAGCCGTTTCCACCACAGTGGTCTTGATTTGGGCAACCGTGGTGCTGCCGGTTTTCGCCAGCAGCTGCACCGTCTGACCCTCAAGTCCGGTCAGGCTCTCGGCAAAGCTGTAGGCGGCGTCGGCATAGGTGTCACTGGTGCCGGTATACTGCTCCTGGGCGCTCCATGCCCAGCCGCCGTCCGCCTCGTAAACTGCGGCCTGGCCGTTCACCTCAAAGGTGGCCTCCTCGGCGGTGAGCTGATAGTTGTTCACATAGACCCCGCCGGCCTCCACGACGGCCTTCAGCCCATCTGCGGCGCTGCCGCCCTCAAAATAGGAATCGAACTGGCTGTCGGAGAGCTTCAGGTCGGCCTCGTTCTCAATGGTCGCCAGGGTGTAATACTCAGAGGCGTAGTTCTCGAAGCCGTCAAAGTTATAACCGGTGTACTGGGCGGTGATGTCGCCTGCGGTGCCGTGGAGCGCCATGTAGATCAGGTAGCACTGATAGTCCAGGAAGATGGAGCGGGTTTCGCCGGCGTCCAGGGTGGCCTGGGCCATGGTCACGGCATCGGACAGCTCATTATAGAGGTCGGCGCTGACCCACCGCTTCCCGGCCTCCACATCGCTGCCGTCCTCGCTGATGACGGTGTTGTCCAGCTGCTCCTGGGCGTAGGCGATGGCGGTCTCCAGGAAGGCAATGGCGCTGTCATTGCTGGTGAAGCCCAGAGGCTTGCCGGTGGAGGTGGCGTACTCGCTGACGGGCACCAGCCACATACTGACCGTATAGTCCTCATTGTCGTTCAGGCCGAAGAACTTCACAAAGTTGGAGTAGCCGCCGCTGCGGTTAGAGGCGGAATAGGTGGTGTTCGGGCCGTTCATGGCGTCCGGGTAAACCACGCCGTCCATGGTGTAATACTGGTGGTCTGCGCCGTCGGTAAACACGCCGCTGACCTCGGTGGCCCGGACAAAGTACCAGTTGCCGTCTGCCGCCAGGTAGTACATGGCGCAGTCGCCGGACTGGATGGTTTCGTCAAAGCAGTCGGCGGAGATGTCGTGGAAAATCTCCTGATCTACGCTGCCAAATTCCTTTTCCAGTAGAGTGGCGTACTTCTCAGGATAGTCGATGGTGTCAATGTACATACCCACATCGATGGTGTAGGTGCCGTCCTCATTCTCCACCAGCTCCGTCACGCCCACGGCGAGATACTCGGTGGCCTCAATGCGGTCGGCATAGCCGTCGCCGTCGTCGTCATAGAGCAGCGTCTCGGAGCCATTGGAGGTCTCGCTCTTCAGCATCTCCGTGGCAGCCTCCGCATAGCTGCCCTCCACGGTGGTGGCCGCATAGCCGGAGCCGATGGACCAGGTGCCGTCCTCGTTTTTGGTCATCCAGGTGGACTCATTGACGGTGAAGCCCTCCGGATATTGTTCGTCAAATTCTTCCTCCGTGGCAGGCACCTGAGCGCCGTTGACATAGCAGTTCCCGGCGGAGATGATGGCGGCCACGCCCTCGGCGGAGCTGCCCTCCTGATAATAGGAGGCGTACACCTCGTTGACTACGCCCATAGTGTTGTCGTCCTCATCCGCATCGTCCTCGGTGCCCTTAATGACGGACTTGGGGAAGGTGTTCGTGTTCGTCTCCTCCGCCTCCGCCCCTGCGGAGGATTCTGCTTCTGCGGTGGACTCGCTCTCCGCTGCGCTGGACGCTGCCGAAGAGGCGCTGCCATCCTCATCAGAGGAACCGCCGCAGGCTGCCAGGGACAGCACCATGACCGCAGCCAGAAGGAAGGCTGTCAGTGCGCGGAGCTTCTTGTTTTTCATGTTTATGTCTCCTTTTGATGAATCTCAGGGGGGTACTACTCCAAATAGCGAGAATAGCACCCCGTTCTGTCTTTAACTTTCCATGGTACCCAGCGCCATAGTGCCAACAACGCCCAAGGGATTTGCCTTCATGACGCTTTCAACAACCAGATCCTCAGTGCCGCCCAGAACATTACCCAATTCCAAAATCATCGCGTCATAGTCGTTCGAGGTGGCGGTTTCATCCTCCAGCAGAGCTTTGGCTGCTTCCAGTCCTTCGATGAACTCGTCCCAAATATCCTGGGTCACCCAGTAGGTGTCGGTAGCCACATCGGTGCCATCCTCGCTGACAACGATTTCTGCGGTTACTTCTTCCGCATAAGCAACGGCATGCTCCAGAGCGCCGTAAGCGGAATCGGCCCGGGTGAATCCAATCACGGTATCAGGGGATTCATTGGTGCACCACATAATGAGCTCACCATCATAGTTGTACTGGTCGGTGCGGCGATGACCGCGGATGAACTGGGTGTGACGATACTGCTCATCAAAGTTTTTACCAATTTCGGAATCTCCGGTCGTCATGATCTCGCCAGTTTCGCTGACCTGAAAATAAGGTTCTTTCATGGCTTCCTCATTATCGGGGTCAGTATTCTCAATCAGCACGCCAACATAGGAGACAGCCCGCTGGCAAACCCATCCCAATTCGCCATCGTTCCAGTAAATCATCATATCGCCAGCTTCAATGGCGGAGTCAACGTTTTCTTCGTTAATCTCAATAATCTCTTCACCGGTGGGGCTGTAGAAGGTGGTCACACCGTCAGCAGTTTCCATGCTGCCGACCAGTGCGGAAGTCAACATGGTGGTTTTCAGCAAAGAAACGTACTCGCTGCCCACCTCTGCATAAAACTCCAGTGTCTGACCTCCATAGATAGTGAGGTACTGCGTGTACTTAAATGCGGCGTCCTCCAGTGTGAGGGGCTGACCTGCTACATAATCCTCTTCGCCCTCCAGATAAGGCATATTGTACTCATCATCCCATTGACGGGTCAGATGGGTTTTCCATGCCCAACCGCCGTCTACCTGCCAGATGCACTCTTCATCATTTACCACCATACTCTCAGCGCTGACTTCGCCGCTCTCGGTAGTGTAAGGAATCCGAACGCCGTTGACGTAGACGTTGCCTGCATTGGTAATAGCATACAGCCCGGCAGTATTGTCGCCGTTTTCAAAATACTGAGAAAATTCCTCATCCAATAAGCTGGTATCGTTCTCACAGTTGTAGGAATAGAGCAGATAGTACTCTACGCCGTCCACGGTGATGGTCTCGGAGGTCTCCTCGGTGTTTTCGGTGCCTTCTGTGTCCTCAGGTTCGGCCTCGGCTTCGGGTTCGGAGGATGCCTCCCCGGCGGCGCTGGAGTCGCCGCCCTCAGAGGACGCTGCCGAAGAGGCGCTGCCGTCCCCATCGGAGGAGCCGCCGCAGGCGGCCAGGGACAGCACCATGGCCGCAGCCAGCAGGAACGCCGTCAGTGTGCGGAGCTTCTTGTTTTTCATGTCTCATGTCTCCTTTTGTGAATCGGTTTGTACTGCTCCCGTCGCGAGCAGGAGCAAGACTTTCTTTTGTGAATCTAGAATTAAATCATGATTTACTCTAGATGAAAGTATACCAGCAACCCGATAGCATTTCAATTCACATTTTCGACAAAAGATTTGTCAAAATTTTGTGCAAAAAATCTAACGCCCCACAGCACGGGAGTGGTATCCCGCGCCGTGGGGCGTCCGGTTTTCTGTTCAATTTCAGTGCCGACCGGGGCAAATGCCGCCCGGCAGCATGGCTCTTACAGATGGGTATCCGGCAGGCCGCAGAAGGCGTCCACCGGGGAGACCCCCTTGAAGGGGCTGCGGCCCATCAGCTTGTCCAAAGCGGCCTCGATCATGGGGCGGTGGCAGCTGTAGGCGTTGATATAAGTCTTTACCCTGGGCACGTCCTGCAGGTGGTAGGGGTTGGCGAAGGAGATGAACACGGAGGGCTCCTCCAGGGGGTGCCGGGGCACGTCCAGGGCGTGTTTTTTCGCCCAGAACAGCCGCACCGCCGTCTAGTTGGAGGCGTGTTCACAGTTGGCCAGATACAGGGACAGGCGGCCGGCGGGCAGGTCGGCGGTGCCGTGCATCTCCTCCTTGTCGATGTCAAACCGCTCGGTCTGGAATCCGGCGGCCTGCAAATATTCCTCCGCGATGGCGGTCATGCTGCCGTCCACGGTGTTGTCGTTGCCGAAGGTGTAGAGGCGGATGAGGGGATACTTCTCCGGGGTGACGGGGAGGCAGTCCTGGTTGTTCTTCACCAGGGTGACGCACTTGTCGGCGCACTCCCGCTGCCACTCCTTCGCCTGGGGCAGCATCTCGCCGGTGGGAGGCTGAAAGGCCACCTTCGCCTTCAGGGCCAGAATCCGGGTCACGGCCTCGTCCAGCCGCTGCCGCGTCAGCATCCCGCTGTCCAGGGCGTCCAGAATATACTGATAGTCCTCATAGAATCCGGTGGTGAACACCAGCATATCGCACCCGGCCATGACGGCGGTGGGGATGGCCTCCTTCCGGGGCATGGCCTGGGTAAAGCCGCTCATGATGGTGGCGTCGGTGGTGATGACGCCGTTGAAGCCGAACTTCTCCCGCAGCACGCCGGTCAGCAGCTCCTTGGACAGGGAGCCGGGGAGGCAGTCCGCGAAGGTCAGGGAGGGGTTGATGTCCATGGCCACGTTGGGCTGGACGATGTGGCCCACCATAATACTCATCAGCCCGTCCTCAATGAGCTGCTGATAGATGGCGCCATAGCTGGCGTACCAGTCCGCAGCGGAGAGGCTGTTGTAGGTGGGGTGGAGGTGCTGGTCACGGAAGTCCACGCCGTCGCCGGGATAGTGCTTGGCGCAGGCCGCCACGCCGCAGCTTTGCAGCGTTTTCACATACTGGGAGCATTTCGCCATCACCTTCTCCGTATCGGAGCTGCAGGAGCGGACGTTGATGATGGGGTTGCGATAGTTCAGGTCCAGGTCGGCCACCGGGGAGAAGGTCCAGTTGATTCCGGCGCTCCGCCCCTCCACCGCACAGACGGTGGCGAACTTCTCCATCACCCCCAGGTCGTCGGTGGCGGAGGGGGCCATAGGCCAGCCGAAGAAGGTGCCGTCGGAGATGCCGCCGGAGCCGCCCTCCTCCAGGTTGGCGGCCTTCAGCAGGGGGATTTTCGCCGCCTCGTCCAGAGGGGCGAAGTGCTGCCGGATGGCCTCCGCCGGTTCCGGACGGTACAGGATGCCGCCGATGCAGTAGTCGGTGACCAGGGTTTGGATCTCCTCCGCGCCGTAGTCGCCGCCCATCAGGCAGAACAGCTGGCCGGCCTTTTCCCGGTCCGTCAGCCCGGCCAGGGTGTCCGTGACCCACTGGCACTGGGCCTCGCTCAGGCAGAAGGGCTTTGCGGAAAGATTGATCATGGTAGGTTCCTCCTCTTTTCATTAAAATGGAACGCGCGATTTTTCCTTGCAGAAAAGGCCAGCGAACCGCCTGCACAGAGGGTCACGCCCGGCGAAAAGCGATGAGGATGATCAAAAGTCAAATGCATGATGCGAATTAAAGTATTGACATATGCAATTCTATCGTTTAAACTTGTAGCAATTGAACCTGGCTCTAGACCGCAATTCAGTGTTATTATAAATGGTTTGTCAGGATATGTCAACATACTTTTGGAAGGCTGTGGAACAAAATTATGATCAGGCAAAAACTTCCCCACGAAGTCAAATCGGAGGAAACCAAGCAAAAAATCCTTACCACCACGGAAAAAATGCTGTCCCAGTATGACTTCAAATATCTGACGGTGCGCAACCTCTGCGAGGAGGCCGGCGTGGCCTATGGCTCCTTCTACCACCATTTCACCAGCAAGGAAAACCTGCTGTTTATCTACACCGGCAACCTGTATCAGGTGGCCCGGCGGGAGAATCCCATTCCGGACTGGGTCAACCCCGGGGACTATATCGAGTGCATCCTGTGGCACACCCTCGTGTACGGCAAGTTCTGCGAAATGATGGGGAAGGACCTGACCCGGTACCTCTATCAGAACTGCCCCCAGGACCTGTTCGCCGAGACCTATGACCAGGAGGTCATCCCCACCATCAACGACGCCAAGCAGCAGGGCATGCTGGACCCCGGCCGTGAGAAGCCCTATAACCGCCCGGCGGAGGTGCTGCTGGCCAAGGACATCGAAATCGTGGAAAAGGGCACCGTGGTGTGGTGGAGCTTCTACTCCAAAGCGGACGCCGAGCCCCTCCATGAGACGCTGGAGCATCTCATCTTCAATATGCTGTACTCCTACTGCTCGGAGCAGTACCGGGCCACGGACCACCTGCATATGCTGCTGACGGAGCGGGAGCAGTTCCCCGGCAGCATCACCATCCGCCCCATCGGCGGGGCACAGGAGCACTGACCGCAGCGGGTCAGCCCAAAGGGCTGTCCCACTGCTTCTGCCCTTTGGGCAATTTCGATAAAACGGCTTGTCGAGTTTGCCTAAAAACAAAAAACAGAGAAAAGACCCTTGACAAAAGTGAAAAATTGGTGTACTGTTGGTTTGAATTAAATCATGATTTAGCACAGTATTTAAACTATTTGTGCGTTCCGGCTCCGGACAGACCATGCCCCTGCCCCGCCGCCGGAACAGGAAAGGAGCCAACATGAATATCGGTGTGTGCGGATGCGGCACCATTGCATCCTGGATTTCTGATATTTTGAACCAGTTAAACAGCAAAACCATTGTGAAATACGGTGTGGCCTCCGCCTTTGCAGCGGAGTGCCAGCCCTTTGCCGACAAGTGGGGCTGGGAAAAGGTCTATGACAGCTATGACGCCCTGATGCAGGACCCGGCCATCGACCTGGTTTACATCGCCGTCCCCAACTCCTTCCACCATGAAGTCTGCCTGAAGGCGCTGAACTACGGCAAAAACGTGGTCTGCGAAAAGCCCTTCGCCGTCAACGACAAGCAGGCGGCGGAAATGATCGCGCTGGCGGAGGAAAAGGGCCTGTTCCTCGCCGAGGCCCTGTGGCCCTCCTTCCTGCCCTCCCGTCAGCTCATCGACGATGAGATCGCCTCCGGCAGCATCGGCCAGGTCACCGGGGCGGAGCTCGTCTCCCTGTCCTACGTCCTGTTCCTGGAGCGGGTGAAGCGGCTGGATCTGGGGGGCGGCGCCCTGCTGGACATGGGCCCCTATATGCTGGGCCGGATGACCGACCACTTCGGCCTGGACATCGCCTCCATCGAGGGCACCTTCGAGCATCTGGACACCGGCGTGGACAGCCGGGACGACTACACCATTACCTACAAAGACGGCAAAACCGTCCATTGCAGAAGCACCATCGACACCCCCCACGAGGAGGGCCAGGAGTACGGCCAGATCAACGGCACAAAGGGTTCCATCTGGTTTGACAGCATCTCCAACCCCCAGGACATCCGGGTGCTGGACCTGGAGGGCAATGTGGTGAAACAAATCGCCGTACCCCCCATGATTCACGGCACCGAGGTGCCCTTCATCGCCGGGTACGAATATGAGTTCCTGGCCTTTGAGCGGGCGTTGGCGGAGGGCCGCACGGAGTGCCCCGAGGCCACCCACGCCCAGACCCTGACCATCGCCCATGTGATGACCGAGCTGCGCAGGCAGGCCAACGTGGTGTTCCCCTTTGAATGATGCGCAGAATGACGAATAGAAAGAAGGTTGCGAAACTATGGCTAACGCGATAGGGAAGAAGGTGGGGCGCGACCTGACCAGCGGCCCCATCATGCCGTCCCTGTTGTCCTTCGCACTGCCCATTGTGATCACGGACGTGATTCAGCAGCTCTACTCCATGGTGGACCTGATGGTGATCGGCCAGTTCGTGGGCAATGTGGGCACCGTAGGCGTCAATACCGGCGGCGAAATTGCCGACTTTCTGATGCCGGTGGCCACCGCCTTCGCCGCCGCCGGACAGATTTACATCGCCCAGCTGGCCGGGGCGCGGAAATATGAGGATCAGAAGCGGGCCGTGGGCACCTTCATCACCCTGATGCTGTGCGCGGCCCTGGGCTTCATGGTGCTGACCATCGCCCTGACGAATCCCATCCTGAACCTGCTGAACTGCCCGGAGGAATCCCTCAGTGAAGCGCGGAACTACATGATCATCACCGCCGTGGGCCTGCCCTTCATCTATGGCTACAACGCGGTGTGCGGCGTGCTCCGGGGCATGGGCGAGAGCCAGCGCCCCCTGGTGTTCATCATCGTCGCGGCGGTGGTGAATATCTTCCTGGACATCCTGCTGGTGGCTGTGTTCAAGCTCAGCGCCGCCGGTACGGCTCTGGCCACGGTGTTCTCCCAGGTGGCGGCGTTCTCCGCGGCCTTTGGGTACATGTACAAGAACAAGGAGACCTTTGAGTTTGAGCTGAAGCTGTCCTACTTCAAGTGCGACCCCCATCACGCCAGGGTGCTGCTGAAGCTGGGCCTGCCCCAGGCCCTCCGCTCCGTGCTGGTGCGGGCCTCCATGCTCTGGGTCAACGCCAACGTGAACGCCTGCGGCTCCATCGCCTCCGGCACCAACGGCATTGGCAACAAGCTGCAAAAGTTCCTGGAGATCTTCAGCTCCAGCATGTCCCAGGCCAGCGCCGCCATGGTGGGCCAGAACCTGGGCGCCAAGAAGCAGGACCGGGCAAAGCGGACGGTACTCTCCGCCCTGCTGTTCAGCCTGTGCTTCGCCGTCTGCATCAGCCTGCTGATCTTCTTCTTCCCCCAGCAGGTGTTCGGCATCTTCACCACCGACGCGGACGTGAAGGCTTTCGGCGTGTACTATATCCAAATGCTGTGTGTGCATATTCTCGTCTCGTCTGTCACCAGCTCCTATCAGTCCATGGTCGTCGGCTCCGGCAATGCCACGCTGAACTTCATCATCGGCGTCCTGGACGGCGTGGTCTGCAAGGTGGGGCTGAGCCTGCTGTTCGTGAACGTCATCTTCCAGGTGACGGCGGAGACCAACTGGGCCCTGACCGCCATGGGCTATTTCTGGGGCACCGGCCTGTCCCGCGTGCTGCCGGCCCTGGTGTGCATTGTCTACTTCTACTCCGGCCGCTGGAAGAAGAGGTCGCTGCTGTCGTAACGGAGGAAGCGCTGTGAAGGTGAAACGGAAATCCTATCGGGAACGCTATTTTGAGGACCATCAGGCTGTCCGTGAGGTGGCCAACAACCGGAAGGGCTACCGCATCGTCTACCGCTATGTGGGCCTTTGGGCGGCCTGGCGCAGCGAGCGCCGGCCCCTCGGCACCGTCAAGGGGGCCTTCGCCCTGGCGGAGGCGGTCAGTGTCTGCCTGTACCTGATTTGCGCCACGGTGGATACGCCGCTGAACCACAGCCGGCTGGTGAACGGATTCGGCGTTCTGTCTGTCGTCCCCTGGCTGCTGGAGCTGTCCGGTGTCCTCCGCTTCCTGCTGGCAAAAGCCTATGTCAAGGAGATGGACAGCACGGAAATCGACCGCGCCATCCGGTACGGCGCGATTCTGCGGGCGGGGCTGCTGGGCCTGAGCCTGCTGTGCGGCGTCGGCACCGTCCTGGTCAGTGGGACGGCCACGGCGGCGGACGCCGGTGTTGGGCTGGGGATCCTCGCCAGCATCGCCCTGTCCGTTGGCGTCTGGCAGGGCTACCGTGGCCTGCTGCTGGACACCTATCACAACGTAAACGGGGAACCGGGCAGCCGGTGCTGAGGCTGCCCACCCCTCCCCAAAACACAATGGAACAGGGCCGCTGCGTACCGATTCCGGCGCGCAACAGGCCCTGTTTTTTCCAAATCCAGCCATTGCAGGAAGTCAAATGTGCTTTTTGCACAAAAAACAAAAAACATGTTTGTCTATTCTGCTAATTGATTTTTGACGAATCGGCGTTTATACTCTCAAGTAGTAAATCGTGATTTAATTCATGATTCAAATCAGAGATGCATCTCTCCCCTGCGGCATGGGCAGGCGGGAAGGCAGCTCACACGCTCTACATTCTTTAAGGAGGACCAAACATGAAAAAAGCAACAAAGCGATTCCTGACCCTGCTCCTGGCTGTGGCGATGGTGTGTTCGCTGGCGGCCTGCGGCGGCTCCAGCGACAGCGGCACCAGCTCCGGCGACAGCGGCACCTCGTCCGGCGACAGCAGCGCCACGGACGACGGCGGCGCCTCCACCTCTGACGTGAACAACGACGCCGACGGCAACGGCCGGGCGGACAAGGTGGTTTACGCCAGCACCCAGGCCTATTCCAGCCTGACCCCCTTCCTGAACCCCAAGACCTACACCGCCGCCGTCTTTGAGACTCTGGGCCGCTACCACGACTACGGCAGCGACTTCGAGGGCCTGCTGATGGAGAGCTGGGAGCAGACCGACGAGCTGACCTATGTAGTCTATCTGTATGACAACATTTACGACTCCGAGGGCAACCACATCACCGCCAGCGACGTGGTGTTCAGCTTTGAGACCGTCCGCACCGAGGGCGAGATCTCCCAGACCGACGTCATCGAGACCATCACCGCCCTGGACGATTACACCGTTCAGTTCACCTGGGCCGATACCCCCGTGACCGGCGCCTTCGAGCAGATGATGAGCCTGGTCAACATCGTCAGCCAGGAAGCCTACGAGGCCACCGGCGACGGCATGGCCTCTGACCCTGTGGGCACCGGGCCCTATGTGGTCACCAGCTGGACCAGCGGCGTCACCATGACCCTGGAGGTCAGCGAGAACTACTGGGCCTCTGACGACCAGATCAAGTTCGACACCCAGAAGCAGAATGTGGACGTCATTGAGATTCAGACCATCTCCGAGACCTCTCAGATCTCCATGGCCCTCCAGACCGGTGAGATCGATATGACCGAGGGCCTGGCCGCCACCGATGCCTCCAACTTCCAGGAGGGCGGCGCCTATGCCGACAGCTACAGCGTGCTGGAGCAGGCCGATTACGCCCCCAAGTCCATCCTGGTGAACGTCAGCGAGGACGCCAAGACCAGCGACTACTACCTCCGTCAGGCCATCATGTGCGCCATTGACAACGAGTACATCGCCTCCGTGGTGAACGGCGGCTCCAACCAGGCGGTCTACGGCCTGGGCGCCCCCTCCAACTCCGACTATGACGAGGAGGCCTGGAAGTCCTACCTGCCGGAGCGCTCTGTGGAGCAGGCGAAGGAATACCTGGCCCAGTCCGCCTATCCCGACGGCACCACCATCACCCTGCTGCTCATCGACGGCGGCATCAATAACGACATCGCTGAGATCATCCAGAACCAGCTGAACCAGATTGGCATTGACGTGGACGTCCAGGCCCAGACCTTCGCCAACTGGCTGACCAACAAGAACGACTCCTCCGCCTGGGATCTGATCATCTCCGAGCTGTCCTCCACCAACTGCTGCGCCGCCATCTTCCAGAACGCCTTTGACACCCGGGACGGCAGCAGCAACGAGATCTTCTCCACCGACGCCACCCTCCAGGAGCTGCTGGAAGCCTGCATCTTTGTGGACAACCACACCCAGGAGAGCGTCAACGCCTTCCAGCAGTATCTGACCGAGCAGGCCTATGTGATTCCCGGCCTGGTGCAGATCAACTACAACGTCTATGACAGCACCCTGATCTCCGAAATCGTCTACAGCGGCGAGGGCGCGGTCATTCCCCAGGCCTTCACCTACATCGGCGTGGCTGAGTAACCCTCACCCCTCCGGTACCCCATTCCCATAGCATCCGGGGCTACCCTGACCCTTCGGAAGCGACCGACCCCATCCGGCATCCGCAGCCGCTATGACGCGGGCAGGCGTCCGCTGTGATTGCGTCAACCGCTCCGAGGGGCGAGGTAGCCCCTCACTTTTAGAAGCATCCATTCATTTTACTCCATAAAGGAAAACGGGTGAATTATTTATTATGTGGAGATACATTTTAAAACGACTGGTCATGATGATCTTCGTGGTCCTCGGCGTGGCCATCGTGATCTTCTCGATCATGTACTTTATTCCCGGCAACCCGGCGCAGATCATCCTTGGCTCCAACGCCTCGGAGGAGGCGGTGCAGGAGCTGTACGCGAGCATGGGGCTGGACCAGCCCTATCTGACCCAGCTGGGCACCTTCCTGTCCGACACCTTCCTGCACTTTGACCTGGGCAACTCCTATCAGTCCAAAATCGCGGTGGCCACGGAAATCGCTGAGCGGTTCCCCCGGACGCTGATCATTGCCGCCTGCTCCCTCATCGTCACCACTGCGGTGGGCATCCCGCTGGGCATCGTGGCCGCCACCCATCAGGGCAAGTGGCAGGACAATGTGGCCACGCTGATCTCCATGCTGGGCCTGTCCCTCCCCGGCTTCTGGCTGGCCCTGATGCTGGTGAACTGGCTGTCCGTGGGCCTGGGCATCCTGCCCGCCTACGGCGTAGGCACCTGGAAGCACTATGTGATTCCCATCATCTCCAACTCCGTCATCGGCATCGCCAACATCGGCCGTCAGTGCCGTGTGGACGTGCTGGAGGTCATCCATTCGGACTATGTCACCACCGCCCGGGCCAAGGGCGTCAGCAACCACAACGTCACCTTCAAGCACGTTATGCCCAACGCCCTGATTCCGCTGATCACCTCTCTCGGCTCCGTCTTTGCCTCCTCTCTGGGCGGCACGGTGGTCATTGAGTCCATCTTCGTGATTCCCGGTATCGGCCTGTATATGTCCAACGGTATCCTGAACCTGGACTATCCCGCCGTTCGGGGCGGCGTGGTGGTCATCGCCATCGCCTTCAGCTTTGTCATGCTGGCGGTGGACCTGATTTACGCATACGTTGACCCCCGCATCAAGGCTCAGTACGAAGGAAAGTAAAGGGGGAGAGAAAAATGACAAAAACTGCAACAACGACTGCTGCGGCCCCCAAGGCCAAGCGGAACAGCCAGACCAAGGAAGTGCTGAAGCGCTTCTCCAAAAGCCCTCTGGCCATGATCGGCACGGCTATCTTCGTCATCTTCGTGGTGCTGGCCATTCTGGCGCCCTATATCTGCAAGTATGCCTATGACGAAATGACCGTGGATATTCTGTCAGGATGCTCCCTGGAGCACTTCTTCGGCACGGACAAGTTCGGCCGCGACCTGTTCAGCCGTATCCTCTACGGCGGACGGTACTCCATCTTCATGGGCGTGGTGGCCACCCTCCTGGGCACGGCCATCGGCATGGTGCTAGGCGCCATCGCAGGCTTCTTCGGCCAGGTGGCGGATAACGTGGTCATGCGTATCTGCGACATCTTCCAGGCCATCCCCGGCATCCTGCTGTCCATGGTGATCTCCACCGTGCTGGGCGTCGGCGTGGTCAACACCATCATCGCCCTGTCCATCGGCGGCATCGCGGGCAACGCCCGTATGATGCGCAGCCTGATTCTTCAGGTCCGCAACAGCGACTACATCGAGGCCGCCGGCTCCATCAACTGCTCCAGCGCCCGCATCATCTTCCGCCACATCCTGCTCAACACCTTCGGCCCCATCCTGGTGGGCTGCACCATGGGCATTGGCGGCACCATCATGCAGGCGGCCAGCCTGAGCTTCCTGGGCCTGGGCATCAAGGCCCCCATTCCTGAGTGGGGCGCCCTGCTGAACGAGGGCAAGGACTACTTCACCATGTATCCCCATCTGCTGATCTTCCCCGGCCTGGCCATCGGCCTGCTGAGCCTGGCCACCTGCCTGATGGGCGACGGCCTGCGGGATGCTATGGACCCCAGACTGAAGAAGTGACCGAGGTGTGAGAAATGGAACATAAGATTGAACAAAAGAATCAGGAGCACTTCCTGGAGGTCAAAGACCTGACCGTATACTACACCGTGTCCAAGGTGGACACCAAGGCGGTCAACGGCGTCTCCTTCACCCTGGAGAAGGGTCAGACCCTGGGTCTGGTGGGAGAGACCGGCGCAGGCAAGACCACCATCGCCAAGGCCATCCTGGGCATCCTGCCCGTCCCGCCTGCCCGGCTCATCAACGGTTCGATCCGCTTTGACGGGCAGACGCTGACGGAGCTGCCGGAGTCCGAAATGCTGAAAATCCGGGGCGACAAGATTGCCATGATCTTCCAGGACCCCATGACCGCCCTGAACCCCGTCATCACCGTGGGCGACCAGATCTCCGAGGTCATCAGCCTGCACAACAGCGTCTCCAAGGCCGAGGCCAAAAAACAGGCCGGGGAAATGCTGGAGATGGTGGGCATCCCCGCCTCCCGTTACGGGGAGTATCCCCATCAGTTCTCCGGCGGCATGAAGCAGCGCGTGGTCATCGCCATGGCCCTGGCCTGCGACCCTGACCTGCTGCTGGCGGACGAGCCCACCACTGCCCTGGACGTAACCATTCAGGCCCAGGTGCTGGATATGATTCGCAACTTGCAGCAGAAGAACAACACCTCCATGATTCTCATCACCCACGACCTGGGCGTGGTGGCTCAGACCTGCGACAACGTGGCCGTGGTCTACGCCGGGGAAATCATCGAGAGCGGCACGAAAGAGGACATCTTCGACCACCCCACCCATCCCTACACCGTGGGCCTGTTCGGCGCCATCCCCAAGCTGGACGACGATGAGGAGTGGCTCCACCCCATCGAGGGTCTGCCCCCCGACCCCACCCAGCTGCCGGAGGGCTGCGCGTTCAGCCCCCGCTGTCCCTACGCCGGCCCGGAGTGCCGCCAGGGCAGCATCCCCAACACGGAGCTGACCCCGGGCCACTTCTGCCGCTGCCTGAAGCTTGAGAAGAAGGAGGAGCAGTAACATGAGCACCCCTTGTATCGAGGTGAAAAACCTCCAGAAATATTTTAAGGTCCGCAACGGCTTTCTCCACGCCACGGACGATGTCTCCTTCAAGATTGAAAAGGGCAAGACCATGGGCATCGTGGGCGAGTCTGGCTGCGGCAAGTCCACCCTGGGCCGCACCATCATCCACATGCACGAGAGCACCGGCGGCCAGATCTTCTACAACGGCGAGGACGTCACCAAGGTCAGCCACCACGGGCTGAAAGAACTGCGCACCCACATGCAGATGGTGTTCCAGGACCCCTATTCCTCCCTGAACCCCCGGTTCACGGTGGAGCAGACCATCCGGGAGCCGCTGCAGCTAACCCACAAGTACACCAAGGCCCAGATCGACGACGAGGTCACCCAGCTCATGGAGCTGTGCGGCGTGGAGGAGCGGCTGCGTCTGGCCTATCCCCACGAGATGGACGGCGGCCGCCGCCAGCGTGTGGGCATCGCCCGGGCCCTGGCTCTGAACCCGGAGTTCGTGGTCTGCGACGAGCCGGTGTCCGCCCTGGACGTGTCCATTCAGGCCCAGGTGCTGAACCTGCTGAAGGAACTGCAGCAGAAGCGGGGCCTGACCTATATGTTCGTCACCCACGACCTGTCTGTGGTGCGGCACATCTCCAACAACATCGGCGTCATGTATCTGGGGCAGATGGTGGAAACCAGCGAGTCCAAGGAGCTGTTTGTCCAGCCCCTGCACCCCTACACCAAGGCGCTGCTCTCCGCCATCCCCTCCACCGACATCCACAACCAGCATGAGCGCATCATCCTGAAAGGGGAAATCACCTCCCCCATCAACCCCAAGCCCGGATGCCGGTTCGCCGCCCGCTGCCCCTACGCCACGCCGGAGTGCAGCAAGCCCCAGCATCTGGAGGAGATTCTGCCCAACCACTTTGTCTCCTGCCACCGCTGCAAGGAAATCAACAACCTGTAAGCCGCGAGCAAAAGAAAGGCAATATCATGAAGAAAATGATTGTACGCGCCGACGACGTGGGTTACACCCATGTGTTCAACCTCGGCACCTTTGAGTCCATCGACAACGGCATCGTCACCTCGGCGGACGTAATGCTGGAGTCCCCCGGCACGGTGGAGGCCCTGGAGTTCCTGAAGGAGCGGCCCTGGCTCTCCATCGGCTGGCACAGCCACTTCTGGTTCAGCCCGGTGCTGCCTGCGGAGCAGGTGCCCTCCCTGCTGATGCCCGGCACCAACCGGTTCCGCCCGGACATCGGCTCCACCGATGAGATCGACGCCGGGGAGCTGGAGGCGGAGTGCCACGCGCAGATGAAGCGCTGCCTGCAAATTCTGGGCAGAGTGCCGGACACCACCGACCTGACCAGCGCAAAGACGGTGTTCAACGCCGTGAAGCAGAAGATCTGCGACGACTACGGCATTGTCTACAACTTCGCCACCAAGGGCGACCGGTCCGGCATCCACTACCCGGATGAGAAGTGGAAGGACAGGAAGATTTACATCCCCGCCCCCACCTACGCCTACGAGAAGGTCTTTACCGACTCGCTGGCGGTGCAGTATGAGGAGTATGACCCCATCCGGTACTACCTGGAGGACCCGGACAAAATGCTGGAGCTGCCCGACGACGTGATTTTCGAGCAGTCCTGGCACCCCGGCTATGTGGACTACACCGTCTACAAGCAGGGGGACAACGGCCCCAGGGCCAAATACTTCACCACCGTCCGGGTGGAGGACGTGGCCGCCCTGACCTCTGACACCCTGAAAAACTGGGTCAGGGAGCACAACATCGAGCTGATCAACTTCCGGGACGCGCTGTACGGCACGCAGGAGTACCAGAACCACCTGCGCAGCATTGACAGCGACCTGTTCCTGGGGAACCTGTGACACCGGCAGAGGAAAGAGGTTACTATGGCTTATTATAACGAAAAATACGGCTATCCCGATCTGTTCCTCTGGCGGGATGAGACGTGGGAGGGCTGCGAAAACGCAGCCGCCCCCCTCTTCCACAAGCTGGAGCAGCTGATTGCGGAAGAGCAGCAGGCAGCCCCCGCCGTGGACCATTACGCTGACCGCCACAACGAGGCGACGGACATGGTCAACCACGCCCACTACTTCCCGGACGTGGTGGCGGCCTGGCAGGAGAAGGGGATGTACTTCTCCAGCTACGGCATGATGGGGGAGCAGATGGCCCCCACGGCGGTGGAGCGGCACCGGCTCTACGACCCCAAGGTGCTGCTGGTCCCCTATGTGGAAGCAAACCGAGACGACCCCCACAACGCCATGAACCGCCTGGCAGAGCACGAGGCCCTGCTGGAGACGGCGGCAAAGGAGAACATCCTGGTGCAGTTTGCCGAGTGCAAGGAGAGCGTTGGCGGAGCCTTGATTGAAAAGGCCATCGAGACCCAGGGCACCTTCCGCATCTCCTACGACCCCCTCTATGTGGACATCTCCGTTCTGGTGCGCCACGGGCTGACCCTGGCGGATGTGCCGGGGCTGGACCTGGCCGCCTGGCCGGAGCCGGAGACCCTGGCCGGGCGGACGGTGGTGAACATCTCGGACAAGTGGCAGGTGAACCTGGCCCACCAGTACACCATCGGCGGCATTTACCGCCGCAATCAGCCGGAGTGGGACTATGAGCGCCATATCCGCAGCATGGCCGGCAGGCGGCAGGCGGAGGGTATGCGGCTGGAGCATGACTACACCGACCCCCACGACCCCAAAATGGCCGACTTCTGGCGGGAGAAGGGCATCCGGTACGAGGACCATTATATCGGCCACGACTGGTATGTGACCCTGACGCCGGAGTCCGCCTACACCCACCCGGAACACAAGCTGCCGGTGCTGATCACCTTAAAGGAGCCCCTGACGGCCTGCCCCTGCACCATGCAGACCGCCTTCCAGTTCTACTATGACTTCATCGAGCTGTGCGGCCGGGGCGAGTTTATGATGGTCTACTTCGCCCTGGAGACGCCGGAGGACAACGACGAGGTGCTGCCCTCCGTCCTGGCGGAGGTGCTGGCGTCCTATCCCACTGACCCCGCAAGGGTGTACATCACCGGCCAGTCCCACAACGGCTACTACGCCCTGGAGTTCTATCGCCGCCACCCCAAGCTGATTGCCGCGGCGGCCACCCTGTGCGACCCGGTGGGCCTGCAGGTGGGGGCCAGGATCGACTACTACAAGGCCAAGGCCCCGGAGATCATCGCCTCCTTCCGGCAGTATGACTATCCCCTCATCGACATCAACGGCCAGCTGGAAAACAGCTACCAAAAGACGAACCGCACCCCGGAGAAGATCGACGACGACGTGACCTACTTCCAGAACCGTCTGGCGGCCTTCAAGCTGCCCATGCGGAGCCGGGAGGAAATCCTCGCCGCCCAGAGCAGCCCGGACTATGTCACCCGGCGCAACGGCGTCCCGGCGGACAGGACAGAGGTGCGCTATGTGATGGGCAGCGAAGCCTACCTCTCCGACTACCGGAACGAGAACGGGAAGTGGTACTTCCGCTATATTTCGCTGGAGAACACCCCCCACATGATCATGCCCCAGATGGCGGAGCTCTCCTGGGAGTTCCTGCGCCGCTTCGCCCGGAATACGGAGACCGGTGAAGTGATCGAGCTTTATTGACCTGACCTCCGGACAGCACCAGCGTTCTGACGAAAAAGGCTTGCCGAATTCCATTTGTTTTCGGCAAGCCTTTGTGCTAAACTGTATCATATCACGGAAGAAACGAAAGGAACACGGAATGTATCGACTGAATTTACGGGAGAACGCCTTTGTGGAGGACCGCACCGAGGGCGTACAGGAGACCCTGCTGGACATGGGGTTCGACGGCCTGGCCATGTACTATGGGCCGGAGCTGCTGACGGAGCGGCGCAGCGCAAAAAGCCGGGTGGGCGTGGTCATCATGCACTGCGACCAGAACTATATGCCCCTGGCCATGGGGCCAAAGCTGGCCCAACAGGGCTACCGCGTGGTGGCCTGCGAAGCGAAAGAGGGGGGCGTCATTGAGGACAAGTTTCCCATCGTTGACCGGGCCATTCGGTTTCTGAAAGACCGGGGGGCGGAGCAAGTCGTCCTGATGGGGCACAGCGGCGGCGCGACGCTGATGACCGCCTATCAGGCGGTGGCGGAGCAGGGCCCGGAAATTTTCCGGGAGCCGGAAAAAATCTGGAAGTGCCGGTGCCCCGGCCCCCTGACTCCGGCGGACGGCATCATGCTCATCGACGCCAACTACGGCAACGGGGTCATGGCCCTGCTCAGCCTGGACCCGGCGGTGACAGAGGAGGGCAACGGCCTTCGGCTGGACGGACAGTGGGACCTCTTTGACGAAAAGAACGGCTACCGGAAGGACGGGGCCCAGTATCCCCCGGAATTTGTCCGGGCCTACCGGGCCGCCCAGGTGCGCCGGAACGACCGGCTCATCGCCGCCGCCCAGGCCCGGCTGGAGGCCATCGCGTCCGGCAGCGGCGACTATCTGGACGATGAACCCTTCGTCGTGGCCGGGGGCAGCCAGATCAAGCCCAACAACCGGATGCTGCCCCAGGACCTGCGGCTGCTGGCCCACACCGAGGGGGCCTATGACCTGCTCCACGGGGACGGCAGCATCACCCATGAGGTGGTGTACGGCGTCCGGGCGCCGGAGGTTGACCGCAGCTTCACCTCCCTCTACGGGATGGGGGCGAACAGGAACACGGTGAAGGGCTTCCTCAGCGCCCAGGCCATCCGGGCCTCCGAGGCGGACTTTGCCATTGGGGAGACGGGGGTCACCGGCGTTGACTGGGATTCCAGCTACGCCTCCCCCATCGGCAACGTGAAGTACATCTCCGTGCCCATGCTGACCATGGGCATGACCGGCAGCTACGAATACCTGGCCGCGGAGATGATTTACCGGGCGGCGCGGATGGCGGATAAAAGCATCGCCTTCGTCCACGGGGCCACCCATGTGTTCACCCCGAACCATGACGCGGAGCAGGTGCCCGGCGAATTTGGCGACACGGAGACGGCCCTCTATCTCTACATGGGCCGGTGGCTGGAGCGGTTCCTTTGATTGCGGGAGGTTGAAGCAATGCAGACATTACAGGGAAGAACCTGCGCCTTCGCAGGGGCCACCGCCGGGGACGGCGTGGCAGCGGTCAAGGTCCTCTGTCAGGGCGGCATGAACGTGGTGATGATGACCCACGCTGCCGACAGAGCCAAGGCCCTGGTGGACGAGGTCAACAGTCTGGGCTATCCCGGCCGCTGCGTCGCCGTCGGCGCAGCGGGCGACGGTCCGGCGGAGGAATCCCCCGCCGCCTATGCGCAGTTGGAACGGGAGTTCGGCTCGGTGGACGTGATCATCTCCAATACCGGCGGCCTGGGGGACGGCACCCCCATGGAGCAGGTGGCGACGGAGGTGCTGATGGGCGAGGTGGAGCATCTGGTGGCAGGCAGCTTTAACATGATGAAGGCCGCCCTGCCCACCCTCCGCCGCAGCAGGGCCCCCCGCATCATCCTGATGACCACGGTGGAAGGGGTGGAAGGCGGCGTACACGGCAGCTTCGTGAACGCCGTGGCCAAGGGGGCGGTGAACGCCCTGGCGAAGAACGCCGCCGCCCGGCTGGCGGCGGAGGGCATCACGGTGAACTGCATCGCCAAGGGGGCTATCCCACGGGTGGAGGGCCTCCACCCCGGCGACCTGGACCCGGCGGACTTCCTGCCCTCCATCCCCATGGGGCGGCTGGGCACACCGGAGGACCTGGCCCAGCTCATCTGCTTCCTGGCCAGCGAGGAGAGCGGTTATATCACCGGGCAGACCATCTCGGTCAGCGGCGGGCTGGAGCTGCGGCCCTGAACAGTAAAAGCATCCGAATCCGTTTGGATTCGGATGCTTTTTTGCGTTATTTTTAGCTTTCGTAGGGCCGGACCCGGAGGCGCACCCCCAGCCGGTCACAGATGGCCCGGCATTTGTCCTGGGCCTCCAAACCGGTGACCGGCTCCCCCACCACCGTCATCACCACATTGGGGACGTAGCGGGTGCAGTCCTCGGTGAAGCGCAGCATGGCGTCATAGGACTGCGCCCCGAACCGGGGGCGGACGAGGGAAAGATATTCCTCGCTGTCCGGGGTGTTCAGGCTGACGGAGACGGTGTCGATCAGCCCTTCCAGCTTTTGGGCCACCGGTTCCCCGGCAATCAGGTCGGCCAGGCCGTTGGTGTTGATGCGGATGGGGATGGAGGACAGGGCGCGGATGTGGGCGGCCACCGCCAGCAGATCGTCCAGCCGCTCGGTAGGCTCCCCGTAGCCGCAGAACACCACCTCGTCATAGTCCTCCAGGTTCCATTTGTCCAGGTCGGCGCAGGCCTCCTCCACGGTGGGCTCCCGCTCCAGCCACAGGGAGTCGGAGCCGTAGACGCCGGGGCCGTTCTGCCGCAGGCAGAAGGTGCAGGCACAGGGGCAGCGGTTGGTCATGTTGACATAGATGCCGTTTTTCACTTGATAGGTCATGGTCATGGGTCAGTTGCTCCTTTGATTGGACTTGTAGCAGAATCGCCGGGAATCAGCTCTCCCAGCAGCTCCTCAAAGGCGACGCCGTCAGTCAGGGGAATCTCCAGTTCTATGGAGCGCTGAATCGCTTTGGCGACAAAGCCGGCGGCGTGGGCCACGGAGTCGGCAAAGTCCACGCCGTTCACCGCGTCCCCGGTGAGGATGGCGGAAAAGACGTCGCCGGTGCCGCTGCGGTAGTCCCCCACTTTAGGCTGGGTCAGGAGCCGCGGGGCTCTGCCCCGCTGGTAGACGAAGTTCCCCAGCTCCGACCCCAGCTCCAGGCCGGAGATGACGATTCTGTCCGGGCCAAGGCCGGCCAGCGTCTCACACATGGCGGTCAGCTCGGCCTCCGAGGGGGCGGGGCAAAATTCCCTGCCCGTCAGGATGCAGGCCTCCGTCAGGTTGGGGGTCAGGATGTCGGCAAAGTGTACCAGCTCCCTCATCCGCCCCGCCAGGGCGGGGGTGTAGGTGGAATACAGCCTGCCGTAATCGCCCATCACCGGGTCGATGACCGCAATGGTATCCGGCCCCTTGAAGGTGGTCAAAAACCGCTTCACCAGGTCGATCTGGGCGTCGGAGCCTAAGAAACCGGTGGCAATGGCCTGAAACTCCAGCCCCAGCTTCTCCCACTCCGTCATATAGGGGGCCATGTGGCCGGTGTAGTCCGTCCAGTGGCAGCTGGGGAAGCCGGTGTGGTTGGAGAAGATGGCGGTGGGCAGGGGGCAGCACTGGATTTTCATGGCGGAGAGGATGGGCAGCGCCACGGCGATGGAGCAGCGGCCGAAGCCGGTGAAGTCGTTGATGATGGCCGCCTTTTTCTGGTTGTTGTGGGACGTCATGGGGGTTCCTGCCTTTACTGGTCTGTCCCTTCACTATAATGCAAGGCTGACCTGTTGCAAAGACCCAGATTGAGAAAAAAGATGCAGGTCAGATGGTACAGGAATTGCACCGCTTGCAAATCCCCCCGCGGCATGGTATCCTTTTTTCAGCAAAACAGGAAAGGAATGGGCCGATGCCCGAACGCAAACCATGACTCACACCATGAAGCTGAACCCCACCCCGTTTGCGCAAATCAAAAGCGGGGCCAAAACCATCGAGCTGCGGCTCTATGACGAAAAGCGGCGGCAAATCGCGGTGGGCGACACCATCCGCTTCACCAGCACTGCAGACCCCAGCCAGACCATAACGGCCAGGGTGGAGGCGCTCTATCCCTTCCCGTCCTTCGGGGAACTCTACCGGAGCCTCCCCCTGCTGCGCTGCGGCTATACGGCGGAGACGGTGGGCCGGGCCTCCCCCGCCGATATGGAACGCTACTATTCCAAAGCGGAGGAACGGCGCTGCGGCGTGGTGGGCATCGAGCTTTCGCTGTTGTAGAACGTCCTCGCCTTGCGTTTTCCCGCCGAAACGGGCCGGAACCGTCACATCATGGATTGACTTTTGTAGGAAAAGCGCCTAAAATAGAATCGTTGACCGCCCTCCCGTGACAGGAGGGCCGGAGAGAGAATGTTGCCCGCCCGTTTTCGTCCCCTTCGGACCACGCAGGCGGCGGAATGGAGCTTTTCAGTTATGATGACATTGAGCGATTTCAAAGCGGCCCGGGATGTGCTGGTGGGCGTCACCCGCCCCACCAACCTGATTCACAGTGACTTTTACTCCGGCCTGTCCGGCAACCAGGTCTATCTGAAGCCGGAGAATATGCAGGTCACCGGCGCTTATAAGATTCGCGGGGCCTACTACACCATCTCCACCCTGACAGAGGAGGAGAAGGCGGCGGGCCTGGTCACGGCCAGCGCAGGCAACCACGCCCAGGGCGTGGCCTATGCCGCCCAGGCCGCCGGGGTGCAGGCCACCATCGTCATGCCCACCACCACCCCCCTCATCAAGGTGAACAACACCAAGAGCTACGGGGCCAACGTGGTGCTTCACGGTCTGGCCTTTGACGACGCGGCGGAGGAGGCCGCCCGCCTGGCGGAGGAGCAGGGCCTGACCTACATTCACCCCTTTAACGACCTGCGGGTGGCCACCGGTCAGGGCACCATCTCCTATGAGATTTTCTCCGACCTGCCGGACGTCAACGTGATTCTGGTGCCCATCGGCGGCGGCGGGCTGGCCAGCGGCGTGTCCACCTATGCCAAGCTGCTGAACCCCGGCGTCAAGGTCATCGGCGTGGAGCCCTCCGGCGCGGCCAGCATGAAGGCCAGCGTGGAGGCCGGCCATGTGGTGACCATTCCCGTCCAGACCATCGCCGACGGCGTGGCGGTGAAAACCCCGGGAGACAAGGTGCTGCCTTACATCCAGGAGAACGTGGACGAGATTCTGACCATTGACGACGACGAGTTGGTGTCCTGCTTCCTGGACATGACGGAGAAGCACAAGATGATCGTGGAGACCGCCGGGCTGCTGTCGGTGGCCGCCCTGTCCCACCTGAAGGAGCTGGGGATTCAGGACCAGAACGTGGTGGCCATCATGACCGGCGGCAACATGGACGTCATCACCATGTCCAGCCTGATTCAGCACGGCCTCATCGGCCGGGGGCGGGTGTTCACCTTCTCCGTCCATCTGCCGGACCGCCCCGGCGAGCTGCTGCGGGTGGCGGGCATTGTGGCCGGCCAGAACGGCAACATCATCAAGCTGGAGCATAACCAGTTCGTCAACGTGAACCGTCAGCAGGGCGTGGAGCTGAAGGTGACGCTGGAGGCCTTCGGACACAGCCACAAGTGCAGCATCCTGGAGGCCCTGCGGCAGGAGGGCTATGACGCCCAGGAAGTGCTGACCGTTATGTAACCGGTCAACCGAAATTGAACAGTCAGCGCCGTCCCCGCCCTGGGCGGGGACGGCTATCGCAAGCGGCGGGCACACCTTCTCTCTGGGCCTGCCGCATCCTATCCTATGCCGTCCGCCTGGGGAAGGTGCGGCGTGGGAATCACAGCGGGACTTGCCCCGGCCCTCCGGGCGCGGCAACGCCCGGGAGGAGGAGCCTGTATGCAATATTTTCCCCCTGCGCTGGAAAAACTGGTGGAGCAGTTCGCCCGCCTGCCCGGCATCGGGACAAAGTCCGCCCAGCGGCTGGCCTTCTACGTGCTGGACCTGCCGGAGGGCGAGGCCCAGGCGTTTGCCGACGCCATTGTGGACGCGAAGCGCAGCGTGACGCTGTGCCCCGTCTGCCGCAACCTGACCCAGGGGGACGGCCCCTGCGGCATCTGCGCCAGCTATAAGCGGGACCAGTCCACGGTCTGCGTGGTGGCCGACCCCAGGGACGTGGTGGCCATGGAGCGCAGCGGCGAGTATAACGGCGCCTACCACGTCCTCCACGGCGTCATCTCCCCCATGAACCATGTGGGGCCGGACGACATCGAGATTCAGTCCCTGGTGCAGAGGGTGGCCGCCGGCGGCGTGCAGGAGATCATTATGGCCACCAATCCCGACACCGAGGGGGAGACCACCGCACTGTACATCTCCCGGCTGCTGAAGCCCTTCGGCTGCAAAATCACCCGGCTGGCCTACGGCATCCCGGTGGGCAGCCATCTGGAGTACGCGGACGATGCCACCCTGATGCGGGCCCTGGAGGGCCGCCGGGAGATGTGAGGGAATCCGGCGGCGCGGAAAATTTTTCATCTAATTTTCATTTTCCCGAAATGAAACGTTCATAAAAAAAGCGTATGATAAAACCATCCAAACGGACGGCAAATCACCTTGACAGTCAGGGCTGAAACAGGTAGAATGGATACAGAAAGAACTTCCAGGAAACAGGGGTGCGGAGGTGCTGTGATGAAAAAGCAAAAAACGGTGCGGAACGGCTATCCGCTTTATCTGATCGCCGCGGTGTGGGTCATTATGTGCTTCGCCGTGGGCGTTCACACCTGGACAGGGTATCTGCTGACCGTCCTCCTCTCCGTGGTCGCCTACCTGGTGGGCCGAAAAATCTGGCCCGATGAGGTGGTAGAGTATGTGGAGCCGGAACCGGAGCCTTCCGACCCGGAGGTGGCCGAGCTGAAGCGTCAGCGGGACGAGAGCCTGGCGGAGATCCGCCGCCTGAACGACGCCATCCCCAATGAAGAGGTCAGCCGGAAAATCAGCCACATTGAGACGGTATCCAACCAAATCTACAGCTTCGTCATGGAGAAGCCGGAGAAGAAAACCCAGATTCGCCGCTTCCAGAACTACTACCTGCCCACCACCATCAAGCTGCTGGACAGCTACGCCAAGCTGTGCAGCGCCGGGGTCTCCGGGGAGAACATCAACACCACCAAGGCCAAAATCGAGGAAATGCTGGACACCATCTGCTCTGCCTTCGACAAGCAGCTGGACGCCCTGTACGGGGATACGGCGCTGGACATCTCCACCGACATTCAGGTGCTGGACGCCATGATGCAGCAGCAGGGCCTCACCGGGGAGAATCCCCTCTCCTCCCACTGAGGAGCCATGCAAACAGCCACGAAACGATAAAAGAGACGGAGGAACAACACCATGGGAGAGACGACTTTCAACCTTACCTTAACCCCGGACACCGCGGAGCAGACGGCGGCTGTCGCCGTACAGCAGCCGGAGGCCCCTGCGGCCCCCACCGCCCCCGCTG
>JAJQBL010000055.1 GCA_021203325.1 Clostridiales bacterium
TAGGTACGGCGCCAGCCACACCAACCCCTGGGCCTACTGCTGGATCACCTTCGGCGGGGAGAAGGCCCCCTACTATCTGGAGCAGGCCGGATTCCCGGAGGGGGTCAACCTGCGGGACTGCAACACCGATCCCGCCGACTTCAGCTCCCTGATTTCCGACCTGCTGGACCGGACGGAGCTGAACCTGACCCACGACCTGTGGCGGCTGGGGGTGCTCTACCAGTTCCTGGGTCTGGCCATCCGCTCAGGGAGCGGCGCCACACACAGTATTCACTCGGAATATGATCCCAATGACTATGTTCAGCATGGGTTGACCTATATACGCAGCAATTTCGCCTCCATGAAAATCGGAGAGGTGTCCTCCTCCATCGGCATTGACCGCAGCTACCTCACCAAGCTGTTCACCCAGAAGATGGGCATCTCCCCCATGGACTACATGATCCTCCTGCGGATGCGGGAGGGTGCGCGGCTGCTGGCGGAGACCAATCTGCCGGTGGAAACCATCGCCAGCATGGTGGGTTACACCAGCGTTCAGTCCTTCAGCCGCATCTTTTCCAAACACTTTCATTGCAGCCCCAGGGCCTACCGTCAGCAGCCGGAGGAAAAGCGGGTACACCTGGAGTGTCCGGAAGGGGAGCTGCTCCCCCTGGACGAATAAAGACACACACACGGAGGAAACCAGACATGAGCATTTCTTTTCAGGTGCAGGACCGCCTGTTCACCCTGCACACCCGCACCACCACCTATCAGATGCAGATCGGCCCCCTGGGCTACCTGTGCCACCTGTACTATGGCCGACGGGCGGAGGGCAGCCTGAGCCACCTGTACCGCCCGGAGGAGTTTGGCTTCTCCCCCAACCCCTACCCCCTGCGGCTGCAAAAGGTGACCAGCCTGGACACCATGCCCCAGGAGTACACCGGCTGCAACACCGGGGACTTTCGGGTGAACTGCCTCACCGTCTCTGGGGCGGAGGGGGCCTATGGGGCGGAGTTCCGGTACGTCTCCCACGCCATCCTCCCCGGCAAGTACGCCGTGGAGGGGATGCCCTCCGCCTTCGCCGGAGCGGACGAGGCGGAGACGCTGGTGATCACCCTGGCCGATGAGGTGACGGGGCTGGAGCTGGAACTGTACTACGGCGTGTTTGAGGCGCGGGACGTCATCACCCGGGCGGCCCGGCTGCGGAACGCCGGGGAAAACGCCCTGACCCTGGAACGGGCGGCCTCCCTGTGTCTGGACTTCCCCTTTGGGGACTGGGACCTGCTCCACTTCCAGGGGCGGCACAACATGGAGCGGCAGGTGGTCCGCGCCCCCATCACCGGCGGGATTCAGACGGCTTCCTCCCGCCGGGGGGCCTCCAGCCATCAGCACAACCCCTTCGTCATCCTGGCGGAACAGGACGCCACCGAGGACCGGGGCGACTGCTGCGGCCTGATGCTGGTCTACTCCGGCAGCCACCGGACCGATGTTGAGCGGGACCAGACCGGCAGCACCCGGGTAGTCATGGGGATTCAGGACAGCCAGTTCCGCTGGACCCTGGCCCCCGGCGAACACTTCCAGACGCCGGAGGTATTGCTGACCTTCTCCCATGAGGGGCTGGGGCAGCTCTCCCGGAACTATCACCGGTTTATCCGGGGCAACCTGTGCCGCAGCCCCTGGGTGAACCGCCGCCGCCCGGTGCTGATCAACAACTGGGAGGCCACCTACTTCGACTTTGACACGGACAAAATCATCTCCATCGCCCGCCAGGCCAGCGCCCTGGGGGTGGAGCTGCTGGTGCTGGACGACGGCTGGTTCGGCAGTCGGTATGACGAGAACCGGGGCCTTGGGGACTGGTTCGTGAACGAGGAAAAGCTCCCCGGCGGGCTGGACAGACTCATCTCAGAGGTCAATGGCCTGGGGATGCAGTTCGGGCTGTGGGTGGAGCCGGAAATGGTGAATGAAGACTCCGACCTGTACCGCGCCCATCCGGACTGGGCGCTGACCCTGCCGGGCCGGGCACCCACCATGGGCCGGAATCAGCTTGTGCTGGACATGGGCCGGGAGGATGTGGTAGAATATCTCTATCAGAGGCTGTCCGCCCTGCTGGAAGGCCACAACATCTCCTACATCAAGTGGGACATGAACCGGAGCCTCACCGACGTTTACAGCCGGGCCCTGCCGCCGGAGCGCCAGGGGGAGGCCGCCCACCGGTATGTGCTGGGGGTGTACGCCCTGCTGGAGCGGCTCACCGCCCGGTTCCCGGAGGTGCTGCTGGAGGGCTGCGCCGGCGGCGGGGGACGGTTTGACGCCGGGATGCTGGCCTACTGCCCCCAGATCTGGTGCAGCGACGACACCGACGCGGTGGAGCGGCTGTCCATTCAGTACGGCACCTCCTTCGGCTACCCCGTGTCCGCCATGGGCGCCCACGTCTCCGCCTGCCCCAACCATCAGACCGGGCGGACGGTGTCCCTGGACACCCGGGCGGTGGTGGCCATGCACGGCACCTTTGGCTATGAGCTGGATTTGAACCTTCTGACGGAGGCGGAAAAGGCGGCTGTCCGCCGCCAGATCGAGCGGTTCCACCGCTACGCTGATTTAATCGGCCAGGGGGACTACTACCGCCTCACCGACCCCGCCCGCACTTCGGACTGTTACGCCTGGCAGACGGTTTCGCCGGACAAAGCCGAGGCACTGGTCAGCGTTGTCATCCCCCATGTCCGGGCCACCACCCCGCTGATTCGCGTGCAGCTCCGGGGGGCTGGAGGAGGACGCCCGGTACCGGGTTTCCGAGTTCGCCGTGTGCAGCGGCGGGAACGACTGCGATGCCCTGTCCGCCCGGGAGGAGGGCAGGGTGTACACCGGCGGGGCGCTGATGTACAGCGGCTTCGTCCTCCCCCGGCTGTACGGCGACTGCCCCAGCGTTCAGATTCACTTGGAAAAGGAGCAGTGACATGGATACCCTGAAAGGGCGCATGGTGGCGGAGTGGAAGAAGATTTGCGCCCTGCCCCTCAAGGAGCGGCCCGGCTACATTTGGGATTACTATAAACTTTGGATTCTGGGGCTGGCGGCGGTGCTGATTTTCACCGTCACCATGACCTGGCACGCCGTCATCACCCCCTCGGAGACCTGGTTCTTCGCCTGCTTCGCCAATGTGGAGGCGGATTTGGGGGAGGGCTCCGACCTGCACACCGGCTTTGCCCAATACGCCGGATATGACCTGACCACAGGCGTCCTCCAGTTTGAGGACGAACTTTACTGCAAACCCGCCACCAGCTCCACCGTGGGCAGCACCTATTACGAGCTGCTGACCGCCTACCTGGACGCAGGCACCCTGGACGTGCTGGTGATGGGGACGGACGACCTGCTGGCGGTGGGGGAGACGGGGCGGCTCATGAGCCTTGCCGATGCGCGTGTCTCCGACCTGGCGGAGCAGTATGCCGACCGTGTCCTCACCGTGGAGGCCGACCTGGAGGACACCGGGGAGCTGACCCAGGTGCCGGTGGGCATCGACCTCACCGGCTCCCGGCTGGACGAGTATTACAGCGCGGGCTGCGCCCTGGGCATCTCCGCCAATGCTCCCCACATCGACCAAATCGAACTGTTTCTCAGCTATCTGTTTTCCTAAAATACGAACGGAGGTTCTCATGCGATTTTTACGCGGTTTTATGGACAATGACAGCGTCTTTGGCCAGCTGATGACCCGCTGCGGGATTCTCATCGCGGCGAACCTGCTGTTCGTCCTCTCCCTCCTGCCGGTGGTGACGGCGGGGGCGGGCTACGCCGCCCTGTACTTCACCCTGCTGACCTGCCTGCGGGAAAAGAGCTGCAATCCCTTCTCCACCTTCTGGCAGGGATTCAAGAGCAACTTCAAGCAGGGCACCCTCTCCCTTCTGGCGCTGGCGGCGCTGGGGGCGGTGCTGTGGCTGGAGATCAGCTGGTGTGACCAGTTTGACGGGGCGATGGCCCTGTTCCGGTACCCGCTGATGGCCATTGGGGTGGCGGCCGTTGTGCTGGCCTGCTACATCTTCCCGGTGATGGCCGCCTTTCAGGTGAACTTCAAGCAGCTTTTGATGGATTCGGTGTACTTCGCGGTCAAGCGGCCCGTTGCCACCGTTGCCATGCTAATCGCCAATATCGCCCCCATGACGCTGACCTATCTGGACCGGGGGAACCTGCCCACCTATGCCTTTTTGTGGGTGCTGTGCGGCTTTTCCCTGGTCACCATGTTCAACGCCAGTCTGCTGCTGAAATCCTTCGCCCCCTATCTGGCGCAGGAGGAGGAAGAGGAGGCCCCGGCTGAGGGCCATGTGCAGACGGAGCGGGAGGTCTTGGAGGACATGAAAAAGCTGGGAATGTAACATAAGGAGAAATGTGACATGACAGAGGAGTTTCAGACCAGGCTTGCCCCCCCGCTATGACGAACTGAGCCGGCTCTACGGCCAACTGTACCGGGGCCGGGAGGACACCCTGGGGGTGCTGCTGACCGCCATGGAGGAGGCGTATCAGGCCCGGCCTGCGGATTTAAAGGAATCCGACCGGGCGCGGGAGGCCGACCCCGGCTGGTACCGGCAGCGCAGCCGGCTGGGGATGATGCTGTACACCGGCCCCTTCGCCGGGTCCCTCCGGGGGGTGGCGGACAAACTGAGCTACCTCCAGGAGTGCGGGGTGAACTACCTCCACCTGATGCCCCTGCTGGAGAGCCCCAAAGGCCGCAGCGACGGGGGCTACGCCGTCTCCAACTTCCGGCGGGTGCAGCCGGAGCTGGGCACCATGGCGGATTTGGAGGCTCTGGCCGGGGACTGTCACCGGCGGGGCATTTCCCTGTGTCTGGACTTCGTGATGAACCACACCAGCGAGGAACATGAGTGGGCCCGCCGGGCCAGGGCCGGAGAGCGGGAGTATCAGGAGCGCTATTTCTTTTACGACAACTGGGACATCCCCAACCGGTACGAGCAGACGGTGCCTCAGGTGTTCCCCACCGACGCCCCCGGCAACTTCACCTGGCAGCCGGACATCGGAAAGGTGGTCATGACCACCTTCTACCCCTACCAGTGGGATTTGAACTACGCCAACCCGGTGGTCTTTCGGGAGATGACGGAAAACCTGCTGTTCCTGACCAACCGGGGCATTGACGTGATTCGCCTGGACGCCGTCCCCTACATCTGGAAGCAGCTGGGCACCAACTGCCGGAATCTGCCCCAGGTACACACCCTGGTGCGGATGCTGCGCATCGTCACCGAGGTGGTCTGCCCCGGCGTCCTGCTGCTGGGGGAGGTAGTGATGGAGCCCGCCCTGGTGGCCCCTTATTTCGGCACGCCGGAGAAGCCGGAGTGTCATATGCTCTACAACGTGACGGCCATGTGCACCACCTGGCACACGGCGGCCACCCATGACGTGCGCCTCCTGCGCCACCAGCTGAATCAGGTGGCGGCCCTCCCCAGGGGCTACACCTTCCAGAACTATCTCCGCTGCCATGACGACATCGGCTGGGGCTTGGACTACCCCTTCCTGGCCCGGTTCGGCATGGGAGAGGTGCCCCACAAGCGGTTCCTGAACGACTACTTCACCGGAAAGCTGCCCTACGGGGCCAGCCGGGGTGCCCTGTACAACGACGATGAACGGTTGGGAGACGCCCGCCTCTGCGGCACCACAGCCTCCCTCTGCGGCCTGGAGACGGCCATGGAAACGGGGAGCCCGGCCATGACGGAGCAGGCCCTGGCTCTTGATCTGATGCTCCACGCCTGCATGCTGTCCCAGAGCGGAATCCCGGTGCTTTACGCCGGGGACGAGGTGGGCCAGCGCAACGACTGGGGCTACCGGAACGACCCGGAGAAGGCCGGGGACAGCCGGTACCTCCACCGGGGGGACTTCCAGTGGGACGAGGCAGCGCTGCGGCAGGAACCGGACTCCGTCCAGTGCAGGCTGTTCCACGGGCTGCGGCAGCTGGAGGAGGTGCGCCAGTCCAACCCCATCTTCGACGCGGACGCCGGGAACGACGCTGTGCTGGCCCTGGGCCGGTACAAGGACGGGGAAAAGCTCTACGGCCTGTACAATTTCAGCCCGGAGCCCCAAAAGGTCTGGCTGTCCGAGACGGGAACCTACACCGACCTGCTTCGGGGGACGCCGATGGAAAACCCCGGCGTCCTGACCCTGGGGGGATACGAATTCCTGTGGCTGCTGAAACGGATGTAAATCACCGTACATAACCAAAATAACCGCACCGGCTCGGAAAACGGTTCCGAGCCGGTGCGGTTGTTGTGTTCTATCTATTTGGATTGAGAACAAACGAGACCGTTTTCAAAAACCGCCCCGCGTTGGCCGTCAAAGGCCGACACGGGGCGGCTGCGCACTTGATCAGCCGGAGGCTTCTCCGCCCTCCCCGCCGTTTCCTCTGCGGGCAGGGCGCCGGTGCTCCTCTTCCTCCTGGGGTTCCGGCAGAACCACCACGCGAATTTCCAGCACCCGCATCCGGCGGATGGCCGTGACCGTCACCTCCAGGTTCTCGTAAGTAAACCGGTCCCCGGCCTTGGGAATGTGGCCCAGCTCGTCCAGCACCCAGCCGGACACCGTGTCGCTGTCGCACTCCCCGCGAACGTCAAACAATTTAAATACATCGTCCAGATTTGCACTGCAGGCAATCAAATAGCTGCCGTCGGGCTGCTTTTTGAAGTTCTCCACCACCTCGTCATGCTCATCCCAGATCTCGCCCACCAGCTCCTCCAGGATGTCCTCCAGGGTGATCAGCCCCTCGGTGCCGCCGAACTCATCCACCACGATGGCCAGATGGGTCTTTTGCCGCTGCATCTTGCTCAGCACGTCCTGCACCGGTTCAGAGGGTGTGGTGTAGAGGGGTTCCGTGATCAGGTGGAGCCAGTCGTCCTCCGGCCCCAGGTGGGCCTGGAAGAAGTCCTTCTCGTTCAGCACGCCCAGAATGTGGTCCCTGTCCTCGTGCCAGATGGGCAGGCGGGAATAGCCGCAGTCCCGGAACAGGGCGTCCATCTCCTCCGCCGTGGTGTCGTCCGGCGCGGATACCATATCCACCCGGGGAACGAAGATCTCCCCCACCTCCAGGTCGCCAAACTCGATGGCGGAACGGATCAGCTTGCTCTCCCCCGCCTCCAGGCCGCCTTCGTTCTCCGCTTCGGACACCATGGTGATCAGCTCGCCGCCGGTGATGCCCTCCCCTTCGTCGGGCTTGAAGAAGTGGCCCAGCATCCGCTGCCACAGGCGAAAGATGGCGTTGATGGGGGTCAGCACCCACAAAATTCCCCGAATCACCGGCGTCACCGCCATGGCGAACCGCTCCGGGGCCTGCTTCACCAGGGTCTTGGGGGTCACCTCGCCGAAGAGCAGCACCAGCACGGTCATCACCACCGTGGACAGGGTGGCGCCGTAGGTCACCCAGTAGCTGGTGAACAGCAGGGTGGCCAGGGTGGAGGCGGTGATATTGACGATGTTGTTGCCGATCAGCACACCGGAGATCAGCCTGTCGTAATCCTCCACCAGGTTCAGGGTTGCCTCCGCCTTCTTGTCGCCGTCCTCCGCCCAGCTTTTCAGCTTGATTTTGTTGCAGGAGGAAAAGGCCGTCTCCGTGCCGGAGAAGAAGGCGGATGCCGCAATCAGCAATACTAAAATCAGGATGGTACTGCCTGTTTGACTGTCCATAAAGGGAACATCACACTCCTAAGATTTCGTCGTCGGTTCAGGGGCCTCAGGCTTTTGCCGTTCCGGCATGGCGCGGTACTGCCCTTCCAGCCAGTCCAGCACCTGCTCATAGCCCTCCGGGGTCATGGGGAACCGGTCCTCGGCCACCACATCGCTTTCCTCCAGGCAGAAGTCGCCATACCAGCACAGGGTTTCCATGACCCAGTGCTTTCCTTCGGCGTCCTCCGCCTGCTCCGACTTCACCCGGAACCGCAGCCCCCGAAAGGAGCCGTAGAACGTGTTGTCGTTCTGGAAATGATGCAGATTGGGCAGATAAAATTTCTCATTATCACGCAGCATAACAGCCCCTCCGATAGCTTCATTGTACCGTATTCTGTGGAAAAGTCAAGGCAAACTCCCGCCAAAAGCTGCGGGCCCTTCTACTTTGCCCCGCTCCACTTTCTGTAAAAACCGCGTGAGGCGGAATGCTCCGGCCACACGCGGTTTTTTCACATTCTTATGAAATTTCTTGTCAGAAACCGGTGGTTACACCAGCTCCAGATAAGCGATTTCAGCAGCGTCGCCGCGGCGGAAGCCGATGCGGACAATACGAGTATAGCCGCCGTTGCGGTCGCCATACTTGGTGCCCGCCGTGTCGAACAGATTCTTCGCCACAGATTCCTTGGTCACATAGGAGAGGGTCTGGCGATAGGCGGCCAGATCGTTCTTCTTTGCCAGGGTGATCATCTTCTCGGCGATGGGCTGGACCTCCTTGGCGCGGGTGACGGTGGTCTTGATGCGGCCGTACTCCAGCAGGTCAGTGGTCAGCTGACGGAGCATGGCCTTGCGCTGGTCGGACGTCTTGCCCAGTTTACGATAACCCATTTGATTCACTCCTTCGGAACGTTTACGTTACGCAAACAGTTTTGAAATTTGATCGTACAGAACTCAGTTGCTCTCTTCCTTGGCCAGGGAGAGGCCCATGGCGGAGAGCTTGTTCATGACCTCCTCCAGGCTCTTGCGGCCCAGATTCCGAACCTTCATCATCTCGTCCTCTGTCTTGGAAATCAGATCCTCCACCGTATTGATGTTGGCCCGCTTCAGGCAGTTAAAGGAACGCACAGACAAATCCAGCTCCTCAATGGTCATTTCCAGCACCTTGTCATGGGCGGCCTCCGGCTTCTCCACCACCGTGGAACGGCTGCCCACCGTGTCGGACAGGTCGGTGAAGAGGGCGAAGTGATCGCACAGGATCTTCGCGCCCAGGGAGACGGCGTCTCTGGCGGAGATGGTGCCGTCCGTCCACACATCCAGCGTCAGCTTGTCATAGTCCGTCATGTTGCCCACACGGGTGTTCTCCACCGTGTAGTTCACCTTCAGCACCGGCGAATACAGCGAATCCACCGGAATCACGCCGATGATGGTCTGGGCCGGCTTGTTGCGGTCGGCGGGGACGTAGCCCCGGCCATGACTCAGCGTCAGCTCCATGTTCAGGGTGGCGTCTGCCCCCAGAGTTGCGATATGCAGCTCCGGGTTCAGAATTTCCACCTCGCCGTCGGACTTGATGTCCCCGGCGGTGACTTCGCCCTCGCCGGACGCCTGGATATACACCCGTTTGGTGCCGGTGCAGTGCAGCTTGGCGATGATCTGTTTGACGTTCAGGACGATCTGCGTCACATCCTCCTTGACGCCCGGAATGGTGCTGAATTCATGCTGTACGCCGGCGATCTTGATGGAAGTGGCTGCCGTGCCGGGCAGGGAGCTGAGCAGGATACGCCGCAGGGCGTTGCCCAGGGTCGTACCATAACCGCGCTCCAACGGCTCAACAACATACTTACCATAGGAAGCGTCACCGGGATTTTCAATACATTCAATGCGTGGCTTTTCGATTTCTACCATTTCAGTTTTACCCTCCTCGTCAGCGGTACCAAAGTACCCTGGTTTGACAGCTCACCAATATGCGAGGGCCACGGATTACTTGGAATACAACTCGACGATGAGGTGTTCCTCCACAGGGAAGTCGATGTCAGCACGTTCAGGCAGCCGGGTGATAACCACCTTCAGCTCGTCCTTGTTGGGACGCTCCATCCAGGTGGGCAGGGTGGCGATGATGGCGTCCTCGCCCAGGAATCTCTTAAACTTCACGGAAGAGCGGCTCTTGTCCTTCACCTCGACGGTGTCGCCCGCCTTGATGAGATAAGAGGGGATGTTGACGCTCTTGCCGTTGACCAGCAGATGGCCGTGGGAGACCACCTGACGGGCCTCGCGGCGGGTCATGGCGAAGCCTGCGCGGAAGCAGACGTTGTCCAGGCGGCGCTCCAGGGTGGTCAGCAGGATCTCACCGGTGATGCCGTTCTGACGCTCGGCCTTCTCGTAGTAGGCCCGGAACTGCTTCTCCTGCACGCCGTAGACGAACTTGACCTTCTGCTTCTCGTTCAGCTGAGTGGCGTACTCAGACTGCTTGCGGCGCATCTGGCCCTTGGGGTTGCGGTTTGTCACTTTCTTGGAATAACCCATCACAGCGGGGGACAGGCCCAGCGCCTTGCAGCGCTTCGCGATGGGCTGCATATTTCTTGCCATAACGATAACTCCTCCTTCTTTGAATCAGACACGTCTTCTCTTGGGAGGACGGCAACCATTGTGGGGGACGGGGGTGACGTCCTTGATCAGCGTGACCTCCAGACCGGCAGCCTGGAGCGCACGGATGGCCGCTTCACGTCCCTGACCGGGGCCCTTGACGTACACTTCCACGCTCTTCAGGCCATACTCCTGAGCGGCCTTGGCGGCAGTCTCAGCGGCGGTCTGAGCGGCAAAGGGAGTGGATTTCCGGGAGCCACGGAAGCCCATTTCACCGGCAGAGGCCCAGCTCAGCGCGTTGCCCTGCAGATCGGTGATGGTCACCATTGTGTTGTTGAAGGAGGAACGAATATGCACGGCGCCCTTCTCAACATTTTTACGGTCCTTGCGCTTGCGCACAACCTTCTTCTTATTGTTAGCCATGTTTCAAGTTCCCTCCTTTACTTCTTCTTGTTCGCCATGGTCTTGCGGGGGCCCTTGCGGGTCCGGGCGTTATTCTTAGAGCTCTGGCCCCGGACGGGCAGCTTCTTACGATGGCGGCTGCCGCGGTAGGAACCGATCTCGATGAGGCGCTTGATGTCCATAGCGACGTTACGACGCAGGTCACCTTCCACCGTGTAGTGCTTTCCGATTTCCTCACGCAGTGCGCTCTCCTGCTCTTCCGTCAGGTCCCGCACGCGGATGTCGGGGTCGATCCCCGTCGCCGCCAAAATCTTTTTGGAGCTGGTCAGGCCAATGCCATAGATATAGGTCAGGCCGACCTCAATACGCTTGTCTCTCGGCAAGTCAACACCAGAAATACGCGCCATATGATCAATACACCTCCTTTAACCCTGTCTCTGCTTATGCTTGGGATTCTCACAAATCACCATTACTCTGCCCTTGCGCTTAATGACCTTGCATTTTTCGCACATGGGCTTTACGGACGGTCTTACTTTCATCGTTTTATACCTCCTGTTTTGCCTGTCACGGAGGGTTCCCTTGTCCAGAGGGCGTACTCCGTGGTTCCCGGATGATGAATGTTCCGGGGTTATTTGCTTCTCCAGGTAATCCGGCCGCGGGTCAGGTCATAAGGGGACATCTGGACTGTCACCTTATCTCCCGGGAGGATCCTGATATAGTTCATTCTGAGCTTGCCAGAAATGTTCGCCAGAATGGTGTGGCCTTTGCCAATGTCTACCTTGAATACAGCGTTCGGCAGAGCCTCGACGACCACGCCTTCCAGCTCGATCATATCTTCTTTGGACAAGAGAACGGCCTCCTTATATGGGACTTGATTCGCGGAAGGCTGCAAGGGCTGCGCGCAGGGCGCGGTCAGAAATCTTGCCGCCTCTCTGCAATCCTACGATTGCCGGATGTGCGCTGGTTCCTACGCCCCGAAGATGCTTCACGCTCTTCTTTTTTGGCGCGTCCAGCTTTCTCTCCTTTCCGTCCGCCAGCAGGCAGCAGCCGTCCTCCACGCTTAACACGCAGAAGATGCGGCCTTTGTCATGTCCGGCCAGGGAGAGAACGATTTCGTAAGGGTGGATCGCTTCCATATCAATCTCCGCACCGGGTGAGGATCTCAGGCTCACCCTCGGTGATGAGAATGGTATTTTCATAATGGGCGGCGTACTTGCCATCGGCCGTTTTCACCGTCCAGCCGTCGGGCATCTGCTTGATGTGGCGGGTGCCTGCGTTGATCATGGGCTCCACGGCGATGGTCATATTCTTGACCAGCCGGGGATTGCCCCCCAGGCGGTGCGCCTCGACGAAGTTGGGCACCTCCGGCGCCTCGTGCATCTTGGTGCCTACGCCGTGGCCCACATACTCCCGGACCACGCCGAACCCGGCGGCCTCCGCACAGGTCTGCACCCCTCTTGAGATGTCGCTGACCCGGTTCCCGGCCACGGCATGCTTGATGCCGGCCCAGAAGGACTGCTCCGTCACTTCAATCAGCCGCTTTGCCTCGTCGCTGATCTGCCCCACGGGGTAGGTACCGGCGCAGTCGCCGTGGTACCCCCCGATGGGCAGGCCCGTCTTTTTGTCAATGCCCTCGTAGCCGATGCAGGCTCCGATGTCGATGGAGACAATGTCCCCCTCCTCCAGCCGCCGCTTGCCGGGGATGCCGTGAATGATCTCGTCATTCACCGAGATGCAGGCTGTGCCGGGGAAGCCGTACAGATGCAGGAAGGAGGGATAGCCGCCGTTGGCGATGATGAACTTGTACATGGCCTTGTCAAGTTCCTTCGTCGTAATGCCGGGGCGCACCAGGGATGCGCCGTAGGCCCGGGCCTCAGCGGTGAGCCTTCCGGCCTTCCGCATCAGCTCGATTTGCCGCTCCGACTTGATGACGATGCGATCAGCCATGATTATTCGCCCAGAACTTTCATAATGGCGGCGTTGACCTCGTCCACGCTGCCCCGGACGTCCACCACCTTCAGCAGGCCACGCTGGGCGTAGAAGCCCTTCAGCGGCTCGGTCTGCTGATGGTAGGTGACCAGACGGCTCTTCACCGTCTCCGGCTGATCGTCCTTGCGCTGGCCCAGGGCCTCGCCGCACAGGTCGCAGATGCCCGCCTGTTTGGGGGGATTGGCGACGATGTGGTAGGTGGCCCCGCAGGCCGGGCAGGTACGGCGGCCCGTCATGCGCTGCTCGATCTCGGCGTCGGGTACCTCGATGGATACCACCGCGTCGAACTGGATGCCCGCGCTCTCCAGGGCCTCGGCCTGGGCGATGGTGCGGGGGACGCCGTCCAGAATATAGCCGTTCTGGGCGTCGGGCTCCTGGAGCCGCTCCCCGATGACCCCGATGATGACCTCATCGGGCACCAGAGCCCCGGCGTCCATATACGCCTTGGCCTTCAGCCCCACCGGGGTGCCGTTCCGCACAGCGGAACGGAGGATGTTGCCGGTGGAGATGGTGGGAATGTTCAGCTTCTTGCTGATGATCTCAGCCTGGGTGCCTTTCCCTGCGCCGGGGGCCCCCAACAGAATCAGTTTCATGCCAGGTGTCCTCCCGTCAGCTGTTCAGGAAGCCCTTGTAGTGGCGCATCATCATCTGCGCCTCCAGCGCTTTCTGGGTGTCCAGCGCCACGGAGACCACGATCAGCACAGAGGTGCCGCCGATGGACAGGGCGCTGATGTTGAAGATGTTGCCGGTGATGATGGGCAGGATGGCGATGACCATCAGGTACAGGGCGCCAAACATGGTGATGCGGTTCAGCACCTTGCTCAGGAAGTCCGCCGTGGGACGGCCGGCCCGGTAGCCGGGGATGAAGCCGCCCTGCTTCTTCAGGTTGTTGGCCACCTCAACGGGGTTGAACTGAATCATGGCGTAGAAGTAGGAGAAGCCTACGATCAGCAGCGCATAGACGATGCAGTACAGCACGCCGTCGGTGTCAAACACCGTCATAAAGGCGGAGTTGGCGAAGCTGGGCACAAAGGCCGCAATGGTGGCGGGGATGGAGGCAATGGTCTGGGCGAAGATGATGGGCATCACGCCGGACATATTGACCTTCATGGGGATGTTGGTGGACTGGCCGCCGTACATCTTCCGGCCCACCACGCGCTTGGCGTACTGGACGGGGATGCGGCGCTCCGCCAGGGAGACAAAGACCACGGCCACCAGAATCAGCACCACGCCAATGATGATGACGGGCACAAAGGCGGGATGGAGCATGACGGCGTCCTCGTCGGTGGAACCGGCCAGCCAGTTGGACACGCCGGTGTACATATAGTACACTGCGTTGGGCAGTCGGGAGATGATGCCGCCGAACAGGATGATGGAGATGCCGTTGCCCACGCCGTACTCGGTGATCTGCTCACCCAGCCACATGACGAACACGGAGCCTGCCGTAAAGGTCAGGACAATGACGATGCCGGCCCAGACCGTCTCGTTGGACAGGAAGTCATAGTACCGAATCATCATATAGTAGCCGAAGGCCTGCAGCAGGCCCAGGCCCAGGGTGGTGTAACGGGTGATCTGCTCCAGCCGTTTCCGGCCCCGCTCACCGCCGTCCCGCTGCATCCGCTCCAGGGCGGGGATGGCAACGGTCAGCAGCTGGATAATGATGGATGCGTTGATATAGGGCTGAATGCTGAGGGCCAGCACGGTGGCGCTGCCATAGCCGCCGCCGCTCATGACGTTCAACAGGCCGAGGATGTTGCTCCCCTGGGCGTTGAAGTAGCTTTGCAGGCTGCTCGTGTCAATAAACGGGACGGGGATGTTGTTGCCCAGGCGGAAGATCAGCAGGATGAAAGCGACGAAGAGCAATTTCTTACGCAGCTCAGGAATTTTCCAAGCGGTGCGAATCGTCTCAATCACTTAGATCACCTCGGCCTTTCCTCCAGCAGCTTCGATTTTCTCCTTTGCGGAGGCAGAGAAGGCGGTCGCCTGGACAGTCAGCTTCCTGGTCAGCTCACCGTTGCCCAGGATTTTCACCCCGTACTTGCACTGGGTCACCAAACCGGCGTCCATGAGGGACTGGAGGTTCACGGTGGCCCCGTCCTCAAACTTGTTCAGAGCGGAGACGTTGATGGCGGTCAGGGGCTTTGCGAAGATGTTGTTGAAGCCGCGCTTGGGCACCCGGCGGGCCAGAGGCATCTGGCCGCCCTCGAAGCCAATGCGGACATGGCCGCCGCTGCGGGCCTTCTGGCCCTTGTGGCCGCGGCCAGCGGTCTTGCCGTTGCCGGTACCGGCGCCACGGCCCTTCCGCTTGCCGACGCTGGTGGAACCGGCGGCAGGAGACAGGTTGTAGAGTTCCATGGTGCTGTCCTCCTTACTGCTCCTCGGTCACCTGGAGCAGGTAACCGATCTGAGCGATCTTGCCGCGGGTGGCGGCGTTGTCAGGCTGCACAGTGGTGTCGCCAATCTTGCGCAGGCCCAGAGCGGCGGCGGTGGCCTTATGGGCGGCGATTCTGCCGTTCAGGCTCTTGACCAGCTTAATATTGATGTTTGCCATTGTTGTCAGCCTCCTTACAGAATCTCTTCCACGCGCTTGCCGCGGGTGGCTGCCACCTGCTCAGGGGTGCGCAGATCCTTCAGCGCGGCGAAGGTGGCCGCCACCACGTTCTCCGCGGTGTGGGAACGCAGGCACTTGGTACGGATGTCGGTGATACCGGCAGCCTCCATGACGGCACGGACGGGGCCGCCGGCGATGACGCCGGTACCGGCAGCGGCGGGCTTGAGCAGGATGCGGCCGGCCGCATACTCACCGATGACCTCGTGGGGGATGGTGGTGCCGGACATGGCGACGGTGATCATGTTCTTCTTCGCGTCCTCGATGCCCTTGCGGATGGCCTCAGGAACCTCGGCGGCCTTGCCGATGCCGAAGCCCACCTTGCCCTTGCCGTCACCGATGACCATCAGTGCGGAGAACTTGGAGACCCGGCCGCCCTTGACGGTCTTGCTGACGCGGTTCAGATAGACCAGTTTTTCAATATACTCGCTGGCCTCTTTTTCATATCTAGGCATACTGTTTCCTCCTCCCATCAGAATTGCAGGCCGCCCTCGCGGGCGCCCTCAGCCAGGGCCTGGACACGACCGTGATAGACATAGCCACCGCGGTCAAAGACCACAGTGTCGATGCCCTTGGCCTTGGCACGCTCTGCCACGTTCTTGCCCACCAGGCGGGCGGCAGCTTTCTTGTCGCCGTCGCAGGTGAAACCCTTGTCCAGGGAGGATGCGGAAGCCAGCGTCACGCCGTTCACATCATCGATGATCTGGGCGTAGATGTTGGTCTCGCTGCGGAACACGTTCAAACGGGGTCTTTCGGGCGTGCCGGAGATTTTGGCACGGACGCGCTTATGCCGCTTCAGACGCTGCGCGTTGGTATTGGGACGGGTAATCATTTAGGCACACCTCCTTATTTCTTCTTGGCGCCGGTCTTGCCTTCCTTGCGGCGGATGACTTCATCGGCGTACTTGATGCCCTTGCCCTTGTAGGACTCAGGCGGCCTCTTGCCGCGGATGACGGCGGCGAACTGGCCCACGACCTGCTTATCGCAGCCACGGACCACGATGGTGTTGGCGTCGGGCACTTCCATGGTGATGCCGGGGATCTCCTCCACCACCACGTCGTGGGAATAGCCCAGCTTCATGGTGACGGTGCTGCCCTTCTTCTCCACACGATAGCCGATGCCGTTGACCTGGAGGGTCTTGGTGAAGGTTTCGTGGCAGCCAACCACCATGTTGTGCAGCAGCGCACGGGTGGTGCCGTGGAGGGAACGCATCTCCTTGCTGTCATTGGGGCGGGTGACCAGCAGCTCGGTCCCCTCCTGCTTGATGGTCAGGTTGGGGTTAAAGGCCCGCTGCATTTCGCCCTTGGGTCCCTTGACCGTCACCAGGTTGCCGTCGGCAATGGTGACCGTAACACCGGCAGGGACGGTAATCGGAGCTCTTCCTACTCGAGACATATTACGATACCCTCCTTACCAAACAAACGCCAGGACTTCGCCGCCGACGTGCTGCGCCCGGGCAGCTTTGTCGGTGAGGACGCCCTTAGAGGTGGATACGATGGCGATGCCCAGGCCGTGCAGCACCTTGGGCAGCTCGTCCGCGCCGGCATAGACCCGCAGGCCGGGCTTGGAGACCCGGCGCAGGCCGGTGATGGCGCGCTCGTTGCCGTTGTACTTCAGGGTGATGCGGATGATGCCCTGGGTGCCGTCGTCGATGAGCTGATAGTTCTTGATATAGCCCTCATCCAGCAGAATCTTGGCGATGGCCTTCTTCATGTTGGACGCAGGAACATCGACGGTGCTGTGCTTCGCATTGCTCGCATTGCGAATCCGGGTCAGCATATCAGCAATAGGGTCTGTGATGTGCATGATGAATGACCTCCTTAACATGGATGGTTACAGGGGTTTCAGCTTTTTCGCTTAAAGGCCCTCTGTTCAAAGCGCCAGGGTATCAGGGGAACCTTGGGCTGACGCCCGGAGGCGGGCCGGGTATTCCGCCTGACTTCTGACGCTGGTTGACAAATCAGGGTTCCCGGTTTACCAGGAAGCCTTCTTCACGCCGGGGATCTCGCCCTTATAGGCCAGCTCCCGGAAGCAGATACGGCAGACGCCGTAGTTGCGCAGGTAGGCGTGGGGACGGCCGCAGATCTTGCAGCGGTTGTAGCGGCGAGTGGAGTACTTCGGCTCTCTCTGCTGCTTCAGTTTCATAGAAAGTTTCGCCATGATGTTCTCCTCTCGTTATTTCGCAAAGGGTGCGCCCAGCTGGGCCAGCAGGTCCCGTGCTTCCTCATCGGTCTCGGCGGTGGTGACAAAGACCACGTTCATGCCGCGGATCTTGTCGATCTTGTCGTACTCGATTTCGGGGAAGATCAGCTGCTCCTTGATGCCCAGGGCATAGTTGCCGCGGCCGTCGAAGGCGTCGGGGTTGATGCCGCGGAAGTCACGGACACGGGGAAGGGCGATGTTGAAAAGACGGTCCACAAACTCCCACATCTTGTCCTGACGCAGGGTGACCTTCACGCCGATGGGCATGCCCTCACGGAGCTTGAAGTTTGCGATGGACTTCTTGGCCTTGACGATGACAGGCTTCTGGCCGGTGATGGTGGCAATGTCGCCCACCACGGCGTCCATGACCTTGGCGTTCTCCTTGGCCTCGCCAACGCCCACGTTCACCACGACCTTGACCAGCCGGGGAATCTGCATGACGCTCTTGTAGCCATACTTCTGCATGAGTGCAGGAGCGATCTCGGCATTGTACTTATCCTTTAAAACAGGCATTGTTCGTTACGCTCCTTTCTCAGATTTCTTCGCCGCACTTTTTGCAGGCGCGGACTTTCTTGCCGTCCACAAACTTGTGGCCGATGCGGGTGGGCTTGCCGCACTTGGGGCAGACCAGCATGACCTTGCAGGCATACAGGGCGCCCTCCTTCTGGATGATGCCGCCCTCGTCGCCCTGACGCTGGGGCTTGGTGTGACGGGACTGGATGTTGACGCCCTTCACCACAACCTTGCCCTCGGCGGGCATGGCGGTCAGAACCTCGCCGGTCTTGCCGGCGTCCTTGCCGCTGAGGACGATGACGTTATCGCCCCGCTTGATGTTCATCTTCATATCTCGGTACCCCCTTAAATCACTTCGGGAGCCAGGGACAGGATTCTCAGATAATCCTTGTCACGCAGCTCGCGGGCCACCGGGCCAAAGATACGGGTGCCCACAGGGGTCTTATCCTCCTTGATGAGAACGGCGGCGTTCTCGTCAAAGCGGACGTAAGAGCCATCTGCACGGCGCACACCGCGGACGGAGCGGACGACAACGGCCTTCACCACATCGCCCTTCTTGACCTGACCGCCGGGGGCAGCCTTACGGACAGAGGCAACCACGGTGTCGCCGATGTTGCCGTACTTCCGCTTGGAGCCGCCCAGTACGCGGATGGTCTTGATCATTTTGGCGCCGGTATTATCGGCAACCTTCAGATAGGATTCTTCCTGAATCATACCGGTACCTCCTTACTTTGCCTTCTCGATGACTTCAACCAGTCTCCAGCGCTTATCCTTGGACAGGGGGCGGGTCTCCATCACGCTGACGCGGTCGCCCACATGGGCCTGATTCAGCTCGTCATGGGCCTTCAGCTTATAGGTTCTCTTGACGATCTTCTTGTACAGGGGATGGGCCACGCGGTCGGCGATGGCCACAACGATCGTCTTATCCATCTTATCGGAAACAACCAGGCCGACTCTGGTTTTGCGGGAAGAAGTTCTTGCCATAGTTGATCCCTCCTTACTGCTCGGTGGAAGCAGCGATCTGCTTCTCACGGATGATTGTCTTGACCCGGGCGATGTCCTTCTTGACATCGGCGATACGGCCGGGATTGTTCAGCTGATTGGTGGCGTTCTGGAAGCGCAATTCGAACAGCTCTTTCTTCAGCTCCACCAGCTTGGTCTCCAGCTCAGCGGGGGTCATGCCGCGCACGTCAACAGCCTTCATTACGCTTCAACCTCCTCTGCCGCTTCCTTCTTGATGATCTTGGTCTTGATGGGCAGCTTGTACGCAGCCAGGCGCAGAGCCTCACGGGCGGCCTCCTCGGAGACGCCGGAGATCTCAAACATCACCCGGCCGGGCTTTACCACGGCCACCCAGAACTCAGGGGAGCCCTTACCTTTACCCATACGGGTCTCGGCAGGCTGCTTGGTGATGGGCTTATCGGGGAAAATCTTGATCCAGATTTTGCCGCCACGCTTGGTGCTACGGCTCATGGTGACACGGGCCGCTTCGATCTGACGGGAGGTGATCCATGCCGGCTCCAGAGCCTGCAGGCCGTACTCGCCATAGCTGACCGTGTTGCCGCGGCTGGCTTTGCCGGTCATGCGCCCGCGCATCTGCTTGCGGTACTTGACCCTTTTCGGCATCAGCATTACTGATCTCCTCCTTCCTTACGGGGTTGACGGCTGCGGCCGGTGTTCTGGCTGCGGCCATTCTGATTGCGGTCATTGCGGTCGTTCCTGCGGTCGTTGCGGCGGCGGGGACGGTCGCTGCGCTCATGGTAGGGCTTGCTCAGGTCCAGGGTGCGGGGGGTGGTCCGCAGGGTCTGCTGGAGCACCTCGCCCTTGTACACCCACACCTTGATGCCGATGCGGCCATAGGTGGTGGCAGCCTCAGCAAAGCCGTAGTCGATGTCGGCCCGCAGGGTCTGCAGGGGGATGGTGCCCTCATGGTAATGCTCGGTGCGGGCGATCTCGGCGCCGTTCAGACGGCCGCCGATGCTGACCTTGATGCCCTTGGCGCCGGCCTTCATGGCACGGCCGATGGAGTTCTTCATGGCCCGACGGAAGGAGGTACGCTTCTCGATCTGCTGGGCGATGTTCTCGGCCACCAGCTGGGCGTTGGTGTCCACCTCGCCCCGCTTCACCTCGACGATGTTCAGCGCCACGGTCTTGCCGGTCATCTTCTCCAGCTGGGCGCGGAGCTTCTCAATCTCGGTGGCGTCCTTGCCCAGGATCATGCCGGGGCGGGCGCAGTGGACATAGACGGTGACCTTCGCGTTGTCACGCTCGATCTCGATCTTGGGCACACCGGTGGCATACAGGGTCTTCTTCAAAAACTTGCGGATTTTGTTGTCCTCAACGATCAGGTCGCCGACCTTCTCATCGCTGGCGTACCAACGGGAATCCCAGTCCTTAATGACACCCACACGGAAGCCGTGGGGATTTACTTTCTGTCCCATTTTCTTGCCTCCTTATTCCTTCTCCGCCACCACGACGGTGATGTGGGAAGTTCTCTTGTCGATGCGGCAGCCGCGGCCTTTGGCGCGGGGGCGCATACGCTTCATGGTCATGCCGGCGTCGGCGTAGGCCGCCTTGACAACCAGGTTATCGGGGTCCATGCCGTGGTTGTTCTCGGCGTTGGCCGCTGCGCTCTGTACCAACTTGACCAGCAGTTCAGAGGCTGCTTTGGGAGTATTGTTCAGGATGGCGGTGGCCATCTCCACGTCCTTGCCACGGATCAGTTCACAGACCACGTTCACCTTCCGGGGGGAGATGCGGGCGAAGGACAAGCTCGCTTTAGCTTCACTCATGATTCATGTCCTCCTTACTTGGTCTTGCCACCGCTGTGGCCCTTGAACGTGCGGGTAGGCGCGAACTCGCCCAGCTTGTGACCCACCATATCCTCGGTCACATAGACGGGGATGAACTTCTTGCCGTTGTACACGTTGATGGTGTGGGAGACGAAGGAGGGATAGATGGTGGAGCTGCGGCTCCAGGTCTTGAGCACCTTTTTCTCCCCCGTTGCGTTCAGTTCATCGACCCGCTTCAGCAGCTCAGGGGCGCAGAAGGGGCCTTTTTTGATCGATCTGCTCATGCTAATGCCTCCTTACTTCGCACCGCGATGGCGGACGATAAACTTCTCGGTACGGTTCTTCTTGTTCCGGGTCTTGTAACCCATGGCGGGCTTGCCCCAGGGGGTGACAGGGCCGGGACGGCCAACGGGGGCACGGCCTTCGCCGCCGCCGTGGGGATGGTCGTTGGGGTTCATGACGGAGCCGCGGACGGTGGGACGGACGCCCATGTGGCGCTTCCGGCCGGCCTTGCCGATGTGGATGTTGCCATGATCCTCATTGCCGATGCCGCCGATAACGGCGCGGCAGTCGGCCTTGATCAGGCGGTACTCGCCGGAGGGGAGACGGACCTGAACGTACTTGCCTTCCTTGCCCATCAGCTGAGCGGCTTCACCGGCGGCCCGAACCAGCTGGGCGCCGTGGTTGGTGTGCATCTCGATGCAGGAGATGATGGTGCCCACAGGGATGTTGGCCAGGGGTAGGCAGTTGCCGGGGAGGATGTCGGCGTTGGGGCCGGACTCCACCTTGTCGCCCTTTTTCAGGCCGGACTGGGCCAGGATATAGCTCTTGGTGCCGTCCTCGTACTGGATCAGGGCGATATAAGCGGTGCGGTTGGGGTCATACTCCAGGCGCAGCACCTCGGCCTGACCTTCCTTATCCCGCTTGAAGTCGATGATGCGGTAAATCTTCTTGTTGCCGCCGCCCTTGTGGCGAACGGTGATGCGGCCGTAGCTGTTGCGGCCGGAGTGCTTGCTCAGCTTTTGGGTGAGGCTGCGCTCAGGCTTGGCCTTCTTGTCGATCCCGTCGAAGCCGGACACGGTCATACCGCGGCGTGCCGGGGTAGTCGGCTTATAAGTCTTTACAGGCATGATGCGTTACCTCCTTTAAACCATTTCGTCGAAGAGCTCGATGGTCTTGGAGTCCTCAGTCAGCTTGACGACAGCCTTCTTGTAGGCGGGGCGCCTGCCCATCGGACCGTTGCCCATGCGCTTCTTCTTATCATCATAGTTCATGGTGTTGACCTTCTCCACCTTCACATCGAAGATCTTCTCGATGGCGGAGGCGATTTCGGTCTTGTTGGCCCGCTTGTCCACCACGAAGGTGTACTGCCGGTCGCTGGTAGCCATCATGGAAGCCTCGGTAACGACGGGCTTCCGAATAATATCATAAGCAGTCATTACTGAAATACCTCCTCAATCGTTGCCAGGGCGGCCTTATCGACCACCAGGCTCTTGGCGTTGACGATGTCATACACGCTCAGGATGGTGGCGGGGGTGGTGACCACGCCGGGGATGTTCCGGGCGGACAGCACCACGTTCTGCTTCACGCCGTCGGTGACGACCACGCTCTTGCCCGCGTCGATGGCGGTGAGCAGCTGAACCATCTTCTTGGTCTTGACCTCGTCCAGATCCAGGCCGTCCACCACGTATACGGCGTTCTTGGCGGCCTTGTCGGACAGAACGCTCTTCAGCGCCAGGCGCTTGAGCTTCTTGTTCAGGGTGTAGCTGTAGCTGCGGGGCTTGGGGGCGAACACGATGCCGCCGTGGGTCCACTGAGGGCTGCGGGTGCTGCCCTGGCGGGCACGGCCGGTGCCCTTCTGTCTCCAGGGCTTCCGGCCGCCGCCGGAAACCTCAGCGCGGGTCAGAGCGGACTGCGTACCCTGCCGGCAGTTTGCCAGGTGGTTCTTGACCACGGCATGGACAGCGGCCTCGTTGGGTTCGATGCCGAACACAGCGTCAGACAGCTGGATATCGCCGGTCTGAACGCCGGTAATATCATATACATTAGCCTTAGCCATTGTAATCTCTCCTTCCCTTTATTTAGTGGTTTCTTGCGGAAGCCTTCTGCGGGTTCCGGCCGGAGGCCTTCTGCGGGTTCAGGCTGATAGCCGCGCCGGCCTTCTTCTCCACCAGGACCTTGGCAGTGCTCTTCAGCACGACGATGCCGCCCTTGGGGCCGGGAACTGCGCCCCGGACTGCGATCAGGTCGATCTCAGGGTCAACCTGCACCACGGTCAGGTTCTGAATGGTGACCTGCTCCGCGCCCATCCGGCCCGCGCCGATCTTACCCTTGCGGATACGGGACGGGGTGGAGGCGGAGCCCATGGAGCCCGCGTGACGGTGGACAGGGCCGCCGCCGTGGGTCATGGGGGTGCGCTGTGCGCCGTAGCGCTTGACCACGCCGGCGTAGCCCTTGCCCTTGCTGATGGCGGTGGCGTCCACATGCTCGCCTGCGGCGAACACGTCGGCCTTCAGGATGTCGCCCACTTCCAGCTTGTCATACTCGCTGAACTGGACTTCCTTCAGGACCTTCAGGTTCTCGTCGGTGGCCTTGGCCAGGTGGCCCTTCTGGGCCTTGGTCAGATGCTTCTCTGTGGTAGGCTGATAGCCCAGCTGGATGGCTTCATAGCCGTCCTTCTCGGCTGTCTTTTTCTGGACGACGGTGCAGGGGCCTGCCTTGATGACCGTAACAGGAACGACCTTGCCGTCTTCGTCAAAGGTCTGCGTCATGCCGACCTTTGTGCCGATGATTGCTTTTTCATTGGCCATTTTTTGTTTTCCTCCTTAAAGGTTATTGGTTGAGGTAGTTGGCGGAGCGCGCATTGGGCTCACGCGTCAGCCATTGCTCTCTCAACATGACCCTCCCGACTCGCAAGACGCCGGGAAACGGGTACAACGAAGTTGATTGCGTCCCCTCTGTTTCAGGGACGTGTGCCGTCTCTGGCTTGCCTTTACAGCTTGATGGAGATGTCCACGCCGGCGGGAAGCTGGAGGTTCATCAGGGACTCCACCGTCTTGGGGGTGGGGTTCTGGATGTCGATGAGCCGCTTATGGGTGCGGCGCTCGAACTGCTCCCGGGAGTCTTTATACTTGTGGGTGGCCCGCAGGATGGTGACGACCTCCTTCTTGGTGGGCAGCGGGATGGGGCCGGAGACGGAAGCGCCGGTGCGCTTGGCGGTCTCGACGATCTTCTCTGCGCTGGCATCGATCAGCTGATGATCATAGGCCCTCAGACGGATACGGATAGATTCGTTTGCCATGATTTGTGTTCCTCCTTGTTTCGTACATTAGACGTACATGGCTGGACGGGACAGGGGTGGGCTGAATTTCTGTACACTCCGCCGCGTGTATCACTCCGCGGCACACAGAAAGCCGACAGAACCTGCCGGCTGGCCGCCATGCGCGGCGATATACTCGCCACTGGCACAGCGCATGAAATCAGCCGCCCGAATCCGGTCCGGACATACTCAGCGGAAGTTACCGGCGCAGCGCCGCAATCTCCCGCGTCATCGCATAGTGACCCCGTAAGAGGGCACCTTGCATACTGTACCATATTCCGGGCGGCTTGTCAAGGGTTTTCTGGGAAAAAGTTTGCAGTTTTTTTTTGATTTTATCCCGTTTTCACTTTATTATTGTGGTTTCCATTTCTTTTGCAGGCGGAAAGAAACGAGATCCTCCCCGCCCCACCGGACATTCGTTTGTCAGACTGTATATTCAAAGGCGATGTCGCCTCTGACATACTCGTAATTGTCCAGCCTGACCTCCCGGAAGCCGAACTTTTCATAAATGTGGAGGGCGGGTTTCAGCCTGCTGTTGGAGAGGATAAACAGCCGCTTTGCGCCATGGTCCAGCGCCCAGTCCATGCAGGCCCGGAACACGGCGCTGCCTGCACCTTTATGGGGGAGGTTTTTGTTCGAGCCAAGCTTGCAGATCTCCCACGTTGTGCCTTCCATCGGCGCCGCCATACAGGCGGCAAGGGCCGTATCCTCCTCCACAGCGAAGAAAATCATTCCGCCGGCCTGCAATGTTTCGTCGATGGTTTCAAAGGTTTCCAGGTCGTGTTCCTCCAGGCGTCCGAAGTTGGATACGATCCAGTCCGTGTTGAAGTCAATAAAATCCTGCCGATAGCGTTCCTCAAATGGTATGATTTTCATGTCAGCACACTCCTTTTCCAAGAATTGAAATAACTGTATCCAGCGCAGCGGAAAGGGCCTCACATTCGCTTTGGTCTAATCCTGACAGCTGAGACGTGATACGGCTGTTCGTCAGTGCAATCAACCGCGCGGTCTCCCAATTCCCAAGTTTGGTCAGGGTGATTGCCTCCGCTCTTTTGTCGCTGTCGGATTTACGTTTCTCCACAAGCCCTTTCTCGGTGAAGCGGCGGATGATTCTGCTCAGATAGCTCTTGTCAATCCGCAGCGCTCTGGCAATCTCGCTCTGCACACATCCGCTATGCGTTTTTATCTCAAAAAGGACCCTTGTTTCGGTGACGGAATAAGCGGTTCCGAGATAACCGGCGTTCAGCAGCCCCATCTGCACGGTATAAAAGCGGTTAAACGCTCTGATTTTGCCGCACAGCTCATCGTACATCCCCATATGCTTGCGCCTCCAATTTTAGTGGACTTAGTCCACTAAGCAGTATAGCAGAATTAGTGGACAAAGTCAACCTTTATGTTTTTGTCCCAACAGGCATCGGGCAATGCCGCCTCCCCCAAATCTTAATAGAATCTTTATGGAATCTTAATTGCGCTTCGCCGGGGCCGGTGGTAAACTGGAATCATCGCAAAGCCCCCTGTGAATGATTCAGAAACGAGGTAGGTTCCCATGCGCAAATCAGACTCTTTCAGCGGCTTCCGTCTCGCCTGTCTGCTGGCGGGCGTGGCGGTACTCTGTATTCTGCTGTCCGGCTGCCCCGGCAGCCTGTCCAACGCCGACGATGTGAAGGCGGACTTCTCCCTGACCCTGCCCTCCTCCGCGTCGTCGGAGGTGCTGATTGAGAGCCACGGCGGTTTCCACGGGGACGGCGTCACCCTGACCCGCTACACCTTCTCTCAGGAGGACTATGACACGCTGGTGGCCCAGGCCAAAGACGGCGGGGGCTGGCAGGCCGTCGGGCAGGACGGACAGCTCTCCGACATTCTGCTCATTGACGAGTCGGAGGGGTTCTGGGCCCAGAACCTGCCCGCCGACGGCTACTGGATGTATGCCGGGACGCCTGTCCTGGACAGCACCGAAGAAATTTACTCCTACAATTTTTCGGTGCTGGTGCTGGACACCGACGCGGAGGCGCTGTATTATTACGCGCTGGACACCTGAACCGATTCAACATCCCTCTCAATGCGTCCCCACAGCGGGCCGCCCCCTCAGCAAATCCCCGCGCACTATTGCGGTGCGCGGGGATGTTTTTGCCCTCTGTCCGGAGGGTATACATTATAATATATTACTTGCTCCGCCGAAGGGTATCTGTTCTTAATAGGCCACGCCCCAGACGATGACCTTCTTCGCCTTCTGGCCGCACACCGGGCAGACATCGCCCAGACGGGCATGCTCCTCCTCGGTCAGCTCCTGTTGGAGAGGCATACAGCGGGAGGACACCCCCGCCAGCTCCTTCATGGCGATCTCGCAGGCCTCATTGCCGCACCACATGGTACGGGCGAAGCAGGTATGCTCCTCCATGGCGGCCTTGATGGCGGGGACGCTGTCGAAGTCCAGGGTGTTGTCCCGGAGGCGCTGCTCGGCGGCGGCGTACAGGTCGTCGTGGATGGCCTTCAAAAGCTCCTGTACCTTGGCCTCCAGCTCGCTCTGGGGAATCACGTACTTCTCCCCGGTGTCCCGGCGGGCCAGGACGCACTGGCCCTGCTCCATGTCCTTGGGGCCGATCTCCACCCGCAGGGGGACGCCCTTCATCTCATACTCGGCGTACTTCCAGCCGTTGGACTGGTCGCTGTCGTCGCACTTCACCCGGAGGCCCATGTCCTCCACCCGGTCCCGGAGGCTGTAGGCAGCATCCAGCACGCCCTCCTTGTGCTGGGCCACCGGAATCACCACCACCTGAATGGGGGCGATGGCGGGGGGCAGCACCAGACCGTTGTCGTCGCTGTGGGTCATGATGACTGCGCCGATGAGCCGGGTGGAGCAGCCCCAGGAGGTCTGATAGGGGTACTCCAGCTGGTTGTTCCGGCCCTGGAAGGTCACGTCATAAGCCTTGGAGAACTTGTCCCCAAAGTAGTGGCTGGTGCCGGACTGGAGAGCCTTGCCGTCCTTCATCATGGCCTCGATGGTGTAGGTGGCCTCCGCCCCGGCGAACTTCTCCTTGTCCGTCTTGCGGCCCTTCAGCACCGGCATGGCCAGGGCGTCCCGGCAGAAGTCGGCGTAGCAGTTCAGCTGCTGCTCCGTCTCGGCCACGGCCTCCGCCTCCGTCTCATGGATGGTGTGGCCCTCCTGCCACCAGAACTCACGGGAGCGGAGGAAGGGGCGGGTGGTCTTTTCCCACCGCACCACGCTGCACCACTGGTTGTACAGCATGGGCAGCTGCTTATAGGTCTGGAGGATGTGGGCCCAGTGGTCGCAGAACAGCGTCTCAGAGGTGGGGCGGATGGCCATCCGCTCCTCCAGCTTGTCGCTGCCCCCCATGGTGACCCAGGCCGCCTCCGGGGCGAAACCCTCCACCAGCTCGCCCTCCTTTTTCAGCAGGCTCTCGGGAATCAGCACCGGCATGGCCACGTTCTGGTGGCCGGTCTTTTTGAACATACCGTCCAGGATGCTGGTCATGTTCTCCCAGATGGCGTAGCCGTAGGGCCGCATGATCATGAAGCCCTTGACGCTGGCGTAGTCCACCAGCTCCGCCTTCAGGCAGATGTCCGTATACCACTTGGTGAAGTCCTCGCTCATGGACGTGATGGCGCTGACCTTTTTCTTGCCGTTCTTTGCCATAAAATTACCTCATTTCTCCGTTTTTTGTGTATTCTGCCCCTTGGGGAGAAGAAAACGCCCTCCTCCCCGAATTGCTTCAAGGACGAGAGCGTGAACGCTTCGTGTTACCACCTGAGCTTCGCCCCCGCCTCACAGCGGGAGCCTCAGCGGGTGCATCTCCTGCACCCCACGCTGTAACGGGCGCGCCCGGCGGGGTTTACCCGCGGCTCCGAACCGGGTTCAGCGCACCTTCCCGAAGCCTTGCACCTGCCGGCTCCTCTCTCTGCGTCAGGGAACGCCTACTGTGTTTCTTCACAGCCATTTTGGGGATATTATACCGGGTTTCCCACCGGTTGTCAACGGTTTTCTCACCGGTTTGGCGTTTTTCAATCCTCCGGCATGGTGTCGTCCTCCCGCACCCAGTCCTCCACGTGGACCACGCTGTAGTCCGTAGGGCTTTTGCGGATGATGACCTTCTCGATGCCGGCGTTGATGATGGTGCGGCGGCACATGGAGCAGGAGGTGGTGTCCGTCAGCAGGGCACCGGTGGCGGCGTCGTGGCCCACCAGGTAGAGGGTGGCGCCGATCATGTCGTTCCGGCTGGCGGAGATGATGGCGTTGGCCTCGGCGTGGACGCTGCGGCACAGCTCATACCGCTGGCCGGAGGGCACCTTCAACTCCTCCCTTGTGCAGCGGCCCAGGTCCACGCAGTTCCGGCGGCCCCGTGGGGCCCCGTTGTAGCCGGTGGAGATGATCTCGTCATGCTTCACGATGATGGCCCCGTACTGCCGCCGCAGGCAGGTGGAGCGCTCCAGCACAGTCTCCGCAATATTCAGATAGTAATTGGTCTTGTCCACACGCTGTTCCACGCAGGCCGCCTCCCGTTCCTTTGTTCTGCACTCATTATAATAGAATCCCGCAGAAAAGGCAAGAGAAACACGCAGATTGCCGGAGGCCGGGCCGACGTCACCCGCCGCCGGCGTACAGCGCATCCACAGTGCAGCCAAACACGGCGGCAATGGACCTCAGCTCGATGTCCGTGATGAAGCGCTGGCCGGACTCGATGCGCTGAATTGCGTTTTTGTCCAGATTCAGGCCAATGAGCTGGAGCTGGTCCGCCATCTGCCGCTGGGACCACTTGCGGGCGGTACGCAGGCGGGCGATTTCCAGTCCGCAGAGGTTGTTTCTGCCGTCTGCTGTCTTATTCGTAAACATAAATTCCTCCAAGTTTGACATTTAGTGCTTGTCATTCTCTTTAGTTTGTGCTATACTTGTAAAAGAATGACATTCAGTAAATGTCAATTTTGGATGGGCGGGCTTTTTTGAGAAAATTTGGAAATTTCAACGTCCCAGCCCCGCCGTCAGCGGCGAAGCTGCCCGCGATTTTCTGATTTTTCGCATTTTTGAATCGTTTTTATCCGAGTTTTCCGCTTTTAAAGTAGCAAATTGCACAAAAATCCGGTTCAACTCCCCGGTAAATTTCCGGCTTTATATAGCATTTTTAACAAAATTTTGATTCCTTGCACAAAGGGTCTTGCAATTTATAACAGGAAATGCTACATTAACTAATGTAAAGAAGTTGTAAAATAGTTGTAAATTATTTGTTTGGGCAGCCCGGTTTTTCGTGGCTGTCAGTCCCCCTGGAAGTCTCCTTCTTGCCGGAGGATGGGGGCCCATAGGGAAAGGGGGATTTGACGGGACATGGCGGAAAAAGAATTGCGCAGGATGAACCGCACGGAGCTGATTGAAATCATCTACGCCCTGCAACAGAACGAGAAAACCCTCCGGGAGCAGAACGAGGCCCTGCAGCGGCAGCTGGACGACCGGCTCCTGCGGCTGGAGCAGGCGGGCTCCATCGCGGAGGCCTCCCTGAGCCTGAACCACATCTTTGAGGACGCCCAGCAGGCGGCGGCACAGTACCTCTCCTCCCTGGAGGAGGCCAACGAACAGGCGCAGCAGCGTCTGGCCCAGGCCGACACCCGGCTGACCGAGGCCCAGGCCCAGGCCGACCAGATCGAGGCGGACTGTCAGGCCCGGCTGGCCCGGGCGGATGCCGCCGCCGAAGCCCGGCTGGCCCAGGCGGAAGCGGACTATCAGGCCCGGATGGCCCAGGCGGAGGAGTTCGCCCAACAGAAGGACGCCGCCTTCCGCCGCAGCGTCCGGCGGGCGCTGGAGAAGTACCCCGGTCTGGCCTGGCATATGTGGGAGGACGTATGGGAACAGAGGCTGGAGCCGTAGGATGTGCGCACACAGGGCCGGTTCCGCCGGGGCCTTTGATTTCAGCCGGAGGGGAGGCCGGGTATGAACGAAAAGCCAAAGTATGTCACCCTCCCCACGGAGGAGGCCGTGGCCGCGGAGCGGCAGCGGCTGCACTATCAGAAGAAGTATCTCCGGACCCTGCGCACCACCGTTTACGCCCTGGTGGTAGTGGCGGCGGTGGCGGTGCTGATTGCCACCATGGTGCTGCCCGTCCTCCAGGTGTCCGGCAGCAGTATGGAGCCCACCCTCTCCGACGGGGACGTCATCGTCCTGCTGAAAAGCGGGGAGTTTGAGACCGGCGGCCTGGTGGGGTTCTACTACCAGAACAAGCTGCTGCTGAAACGGGTCATCGCCGGGCCGGGGGATGTGGTGGATATTGACGAGGATGGCAGCGTCTACGTCAACGACGTGCTGCTGGACGAGCCGTATGTGACGGAGAAGGCCCTGGGGGAGACCGACCGGGATTACCCCTATCAGGTGCCGGAGGGGCGCTACTTTGTGATGGGGGACAACAGGACCACCTCCATCGACTCCCGCTCCACCGCCATCGGCTGCATCGAGACGGACCAGATTCTGGGGAAGGTCATCCTCCGCATCTGGCCGCTGGAACAGATTTCTATTTTGCATTGAAGGGAGGTATGCATATGATTTGTCTGAAATACAGGAGCCATCTGCACAGAGAGGTGGGGGCGCCGGTGCGCTTCCATCTGCGGATTTAGCGGCGGGCACCTGCAAAATACTGTCAAAACACTGTCAAACCATTTTAAAAAATCTGAAAAAGGAGAATTGAATCATGCGTAAACTGAAAAAGCTGGCCAGCCTGCTGCTGGCCCTGGTGATGTGCTTCGGCCTGACCAGCACCGCGTTTGCGGCGAATGACGGCAGCATCACGATTTCGAATGCCACTGAGGGCGAAACCTATACCATCTATAAAATGCTGGATATGACCTATGACTCCAACACAGGGGCCTATGCCTGATATGTAATGACCTTTGTCAAGAGGCAATTTGCCCAAAAACAGGG
>JAJQBL010000134.1 GCA_021203325.1 Clostridiales bacterium
GCCGTCGTTCTGGGGGTTGATGCCCAGGTCGGAGGTGTTGATGGCCTTCTCGATGGGTTTGAGCAGGCCCCGGTCCCAGGGCTTGATCACCAACTGCCGGGGGTCGGGGGACGAGATGGCGGCCACCTGGTTCAGCGGGGTGGCGGTACCGTAATAGTCGATCGTGATACGGTCCAGCACCTGGGCGTTGGCCCGGCCGGCGCGGACAGCGGCGAAGTCGCCCTTGACGGACTCAATGGTCTTGCCCATTTTCACATCATATTCTTTGGTAAATTCCTTCATAATAAACCTCCAAGCTTCCTTTTCCTGAAATTTTTCCCGAACGTTTTATGCAGTGGGTTTCCTCAGCTGACCACCGTGCCGATATTCTCCCCCTTGACGGCGCGGACAATATTCTCCGGGTCCTTCAGGGCGAACAGCAGCACCGGAATGCTGTTGTCCATGGAGAGGGAGGTGGCCGTAAAGTCCATCACCCGCAGGCGCTGGGCCAGCACGTCGTCATAGGAGATGGCGTCGTACTTCGTGGCCGTGGGGTCCTCCGCCGGGTCGGCGTTGTAGACGCCGTCAATGTTTTTCGCCAGCAGGATGACGTCCGCGCCGATCTCTGCCGCCCGGAGCACCGCCGCCGTATCCGTGGAGAAATAGGGGCAGCCGCTGCCGCAGGCAAAGATGACCACCCGGCCATGCTCCAGATGGTTCACCGCCCGGTCGTGCACATAGGTCTCCGCGATCTGCTGCATGGCGATGGCCGTCTGCACCCGCACCTCAACGTTTTTCTGTTCCAGCACGTCGGCCACGGCCAGGGCGTTGATGGTGGTGGCCAGCATCCCCATATGGTCTGCCCGAACCCGCTGCATATTTTCGCCGCCGTCCTTTTTGCCACGCCAGAAGTTGCCGCCGCCAACGACGACACCTACCTGAACGCCAAGGTCAACGCACTCTTTGATCGCGTCGCAGACGCGGCCGATCACTTCAAAATCCAGCCCGGAATGTTTGGGGCCGGCCAGGGCTTCTCCGCTGATTTTCAAAAGCACTCGTTTATACTTGGGTGTTTCCATACTGACAGCTCCTTTTCTCCCTTTCCGCAGACGGGCAGAGAACATATAAATAATTCCACGCTTATTTTACTGCATTTCCCCCTATTTGGGAAGAGGGTTTTTAAATTTTTTACAATTATTTCAAAATTTCATTACTCAGAAAAGATGTAAATCCTCCCGGTGGAAAAGCCGGAATTTGTCCGGATGCCGGGGCTGAATTGCAACGTTTCCGTCGGTTTGAATCTGTATGAAGAGCAGACGCCCGGGGATTTGCAGGAAAAGCGTCGGAATCATTCCGTGATTCGGAGCTGCCCCAGAGCGCAGGTTTCAACAGAAAAAACAGCGGGCCATCCCGGAAAATTTACAAAATCGGTATAGGAAATCGTTCCATATAGTGATATAATAAACAATACTGTGTCCCGCGCCGGAGGAAACGGTAGCAGGAACACTTTCAATTTGATTTGGAAACCGTACAGCAGCGGAACCGGAGGTGGCAGCATGAAGCAGGAACCCAGTATGGCACAAACCACAAAGCTCGATGAACTGGAATCATCCGGCTTTCTTGTGATACCGATCAAAGGGGTCAGTATGCAGCCCCTCCTCTACACCTATTCCTCCCATGTCCTGATTCGGAAGCTGGCGGGCAGGCCGAAGAAGCACGACGTGGTGCTGTACGTCCGCCCCGACGGGACCCAGGTGCTGCACCGGGTGATGGGATTTGACGGGGACGTCTGCCTCATCCGGGGGGACAACACCTTCGCCATGGAGCGTGTCCCCCTTTCCGCCGTGAAGGGCGTCATGGAAAGCTGCTGGCGGGGGAAAGGCAGGCGCGGCCAGCGGGAGATCCGCACCACAGACCTCTCCTATCGCCTGTATGTATGGTTCTGGAACCTCATCTATCCCATCCGGTTCCTGAAACATCAGGTGACGGCAGGAGTTCGCACCCTGGGCAAACGCCTGCTGGGGGAGACGGCGCTGGGCTGGGTCGTCCGGATGGTGCAGCACAGTCTGTCAGGCATCCTCCTTCTGACCCTGTGTACGGGCGCCGCGGCGTTTTTATCCGTTATCCTCGCCCTGGTGATGCGCAACGCCATTGACTACGCCGTGGCGCTGAATCAGGCCATGTTTCTGCGGTGGTGCGGGGTTTTCCTCGGCATCATCGTCGTCCAGCTGGTCCTCCGGGCGGTGATCCGGCAGGAGGATGAGCGCATTCGGGCCTCCATCGAGAACCGGTTAAAAGAGCATACCTATGAAGCCATCCTCCGCAGCCGCTACAGCGGGCTGAAAGCCTACCATACCGGCGAGCTGCAAAACCGCATGACCAGCGATGTGAAGATTGTGGCGGACTATGCCACCGACCTGATCCCCGGCATCTGCTCCATGGCGGTGCAGCTGGTCTGCGCCCTGGTGGTGCTGATGGTGCTGGACTGGCGGTTCGGCGGCCTGTTCCTGGTGGGCGGGCTGGTGATGCTTGGCGTGACCTTCCTGTTTCGCCGCAGGATGAAACGGCTGCACAAGGAGGTGCAGGAGACGGACGGCAGGCTCCGCTCCTGGCTCCAGGAGTCTGTGGAGAGCCTCCTGATTCTGAAGAGCTTTGAAGCGGAGGATATGGCCGCCGCCCGCACCGGAGAGAAGGCCGCCGCTCATAAAAAGGCCCGGATGAAGCGGAGAACCTTCTCCAACATCTGCAATGTGGGCTTCGGCGCGGTGATGCAGGGCAGCTATCTCTTCGGCCTGGTCTGGTGCGGATTCGGTATTCTGAACGGCACCCTGACCTACGGCACTCTGACCGCCGTGCTGGAGCTGATCAGCCAGATCAGGAGCCCTTTTGCCAACATCTCCGGCTACGTGCCCCAGTATTATGCCATGCTGGCCTCGGCGGAGCGGCTGATGGAGCTGGAGCAGCTGCCGAAGGAGGAGGACACAAAACCCCTTCCGGACTTCACCGGCCTCCATGCGGAGAATCTGACCTTCATCTACGACGATGGTGAGGAGGAAGTGATCAGCGGGGCCACCTTCGACGTGGCAAAGGGGGAAATCGTCGCCCTGACCGGTATCTCCGGCATCGGCAAAAGCACGCTGCTGAAAATCCTGCTGGGTATTTACGCGCCGGTGTCCGGCAGACTGTATGGGGGCGGAGGAATCGACATTTCCCCGGCCACCCGCAGATGGTTCTCCTACGTCCCCCAGGGCAACATGCTGATGTCCGGCAGCATCTATGAGGCGGTGGACTTCCTCCACGCCCCGCCTTACACGAAGGAGCAGAAGGCCCGGGTGGAGGAGGCCTGCCGCATCGCCTGCGCGGATGAGTTCATCCGGGAGCTGCCCAACGGCTACAGCACCGTGCTGGGGGAAAAGGGCGCGGGTTTGTCCGAGGGACAGATGCAGCGAATCGCCATCGCAAGGGCGGTGTACCGGAACGCGCCGGTGCTGCTGCTGGATGAGGCCACCTCCGCACTGGACGAGGACACCGAACGCAGGCTGCTGCGGAACCTGAAGGCGCTGGGCGACCAGACTGTGCTGATTGTCACCCACAGGCCGGCGGCGATGGAGATTTGCAGCAAGCGGCTGATTTTTGAACATTCCAACATCACGGCGGTCAACACCGCATCAACCAAAGGGGAGGCACAGCAGTATGAAGCGTAAAGGGTCACTCATCTGGAATATCCTCGGCGCAATGCTGAGCATTGCGCTGGCCGTCGGACTTGTCTATCTGTTCTACACCGATCAGCAGGAGGCAGACGCCCAGGAGACGCAGCTTCAGGCCCTGCAGAACGAGGCGTCGGTCTATGAGCGGGAACAAAGGGAACTGAAAAGTCAGCTGGAAGAGCTGGAGGAAAACGTCTCCTATTCCAGTGAGACGGCCGCGCTTATGGTGGGCTTTGTGGTGACGGATGTGTCGGATTTGTCTTACATGGAAACCGTGGCGGACACATATGACTTCCCACCTGTCCTCATCCTGGACTGCACGCTGGAGCAGTCCGTCCTGGAAGACATTCTGGACACGGCGGACGACGCCTGGGAGGTCATGCTGTATACCCCCACCTTTTCAGAGACAGTGAATGAGAGCGTCCTTTCCGCCCTGTCCTGGCTGGAAACCATCGGGCGGGAACACACCGGCGTGTTCCTCCTGCGCTCCGACTACACCACGGATTCCAACATTCAGCTGCTGAAGGACGACGGCTTCGCCGGATACACCAGCTATCACAGCAGCACCCCCATCGCCGGACAGGCTGAGGATGGAACGGTGTACTTTGACTACCCCTACCTGACCTCCTCCGGCACATCGGTGGCAAGCCGCATCGCCGCAATGTATAAAAACAAGACGTCCATGCTCATCGCCTTTGATATGGAGAGCATCAACTCCGGTTCCATGAAAGAGTCCTATGTGACAGATCTGATGGACACCATGCAAAGCTATGTGGAGCAGGAGGACTGCGTCTTCTCCACGGTGGCGGATGTGGTGACGGAGCTGTCCGAAATCAATTCCACCGAGGCGGCAAACCAGGCCAGCTATGAGGAACAGATGGCGGAGATTCAGGCCCGGATTGACGAGTTGGAAGAGATCATCAACGGAATCTACGCCCAGTATGAGGGGTGAGCCTCTGCGCGCAAAATCAGTCAGGAGGAGGGCAGCAATGCCCTCCTCCCTTTTTGCGTTGCGGGTTTCTCCCGGCTGTTTCACTGTCCCGCGTTTTTCCCGCAAAACACGGTCAGCTCCGCCTGCCCTCCCAAACTGTCCGGGGCAAGGCCGTTCTCCTTCGGCACGCCGTCCACCAGAATCTGACAGGGCCCGGCGCAATGGACGCGGATGCGCAGGGTCTTTCCGGCGAGGCGCAGGGTGGCCCGGTAGCCGTCCCAGCCCTCCGGCAGCTGGGGGTTCAGATACAGCCTGCCGCCCCGCAGCCGAATCCCCAGCATCTCCTCCGCGGCCGTGCGGTAATACCACGCCGCCGCGCCGGTGTACCAGCTCCAGCCGCAGTGCCCCGCCTGTCCCGACGCGGTGGACACGTCCCCGGCCAGCACATAGGGTTCCCCTTCGTAAACGCCGCTGTCGTGGCGCTCCGGCAGGAGGTCCCGCAGGAGGCGCCAGCCCAGCTCCCGCTCCCCCAGCCGGTAGCAGGCCCTGGCCAGCCACACTGCCCCGTGGGTGTACTGCCCGCCGTTCTCCCGGACGCCTGGGGGATAGCTCTGAATATAACCCGCCCCGCTGCCGGGCTGGAAGCCGCCCCGCAAAAGGGCCACTGTACCCCGGTCAGTATCGTGAAGGGCGGACACCGCCCGCAGCACCGCCTCCCTGCCCCGCTCCGGCTGGGGGTTCGGCGCAAAGACGGAAAAGCTCTGGGCGATGGAGTCCGTCTGACAAAAGGGATGACCCGCGCCGCCGAAGGGCCTGCCCCCATCGTCGTAGCCCCGGAGATACCAGTGGCCGTCCCAGGCCCGGTTGGCGGCCTGGGCCAGCTCCTGCGTCCGCCGGGCGCAGCGAATCGAACGGGCGGTGTCACGCTGTCCCTCCGCCACCGCAGACCACCGCTCCAGGACCAGGGCGGCAAACCAGGTCAGCCAGACGCTCTCCCCCTTTCCTTCCGCGCCGATGCGGTTCAGACCGTCGTTCCAGTCCCCGCCGCCCATCAGCAGCAGGCCGTGGGCGCCGGTGCCCCGGGTGATGACACAGTGAATGGCGGCGCAGCCGTGTTCGTACAGGGTGGATGCCTCTCCGTCCCTGGCGGGCATCTCATAGCGCTCCTGCTCTTGGGGCCGGAGAGGTTCACTGGTGCGCCAGCCCACCCGCTCGTTCAGAAGGTCGGTATCCCCTGTGGTCTCCACCCAGCAGGCCAGGGCGTAGGGCAGCCACAGCAGATCGTCGCTGATGCGGGTGCGGACGCCCCGCTCCGGCTCCGCCGTCCCGCTGGGGTGCCACCAGTGCTGCACGTCCCCCTCCCGGAACTGGTGGGCCGCCGCCCGTAAAATCTGCTGCCGGGCCAGCTCCGGCGCGGTGGGAATCAGGGCACAGACATCCTGGAGCTGATCCCGAAACCCGAAGGCCCCGCCGCACTGGTACAGGCTGGTGCGGGCCAGCAGCCGGCAGGCCACCACCTGATAGAGACACCAGAAGCTGAGATAATGGTTCAGCGCCCCGTCCGGCGTCTCCAACCTCAGCGGAGAGGCCAACTGCGGCCAGTCATAGTCCGGCTTCAGGAGCGGCGGCGTTCCCGTATTTTGCCATAAAGTGATGATACTTGTCGTTAAAAGCAGGCTGCCGCTGACCGGGCAGGACAGGCAAATTTCTCCGTCCGGCAGCAGTTCCGGCTCCAGCGGACAGCCCTCCGCCCGGAGCAGCAGCTCCACGCCGGGGAAATCCTGATTTGCCCCGTTCGTCAGGGCAATGCCGCCGTCCTTCTGCCGCATCCGTACAAAGCGGGCATCTCTGCGCCGCTCCGCCAGCTGGGGCCACAGCATCCAGCAGAGCTGTACCTGGGTTTGGAAACCGGAGACGGTCAGGCGGAAGGTCCTGCAATTCTCACCCAGAGGAAGCTCCGCTGTCAGGGAAATCTCCTTGCCGCCTCTCCGCTTCTGCCAGGAGGCAGTGGCAGCGCGATAGCACACCACCGTCTCCCAGCCGTCCCGGCGGGCGAAGCAGGAGACCTCCTCCCCCTCCGCCAGGAGCAGCAAATCCTCCGGCCCCTGCTGTGCCAGGGGGTCATTTTCCCAGGGGAGGAGCTGATTTTCCCTTGCGTTACCGTACCACAGGTGGCCTGTGCCGCACTCGTCTGTCAGCCAGCCAAAGTTTTCATTGGCAAGGATATGGCTCCAGCGCCGGGGCGGCAGTGCGTTGTTCAGGGAGAGCCGGAAACCGTCCTCCAGCCATTCCCACCAGCAGTCCCCTCCCTGGGGCGGGAGGGGAGCCCCCTCCGCCAGAGGCAGGGCAACCTCCGCCGGCAGCCGGGGCACCTCGTTTTGCAGCACCACAGCCGCCCCGGCGTAGATAGGGGCCCACTGCTCCGGCGCGGCAGAAATCAGGTGCAGGCCGCCGCTGCCTCCAAAGGTGGCGGGGATGTGGCGCCGCCGCAGCTTCCCGCAAAGCGGTTCCTCCAGTGCGCCGCTTCTGTCCAGAATGACCAGGTCAAAGGGATAGCCGCAGCGCACCAGCAGTTCATGCTCGGCGGCGAACCGTGCCAGTCGCCGGGCATCGTTCCCGCCCGCCTCGGTCACCGCAATGGGCAGGTCTCCGGAGAGGCCGAAGGGCCACAGGTCCTGAGGGCCCTGTATCCCCTCCCCTGCCCGCTTCGTCCGCCAGTGCAGCAGGTGGGAGAGGAGCCGATCCGCCTCCTGCCGTTCCCGGGGAGAGAGGCCGCAGCGCTCTGCGAGCTGGAGGGCAAAGGATGGTTGCGGGGCTTTCAGCCCGCCCAGAATCCCTTCCGCGTTCCGCAGGGCCTGCCCCTCCTCCCCCACGGAAAGGGCCAGGACGAGCCGCCCGGTTCCCTTCCCCGGAATCTCCAGCTCCAGCGTCAGCTGGGGGTCGCAGACCGCCCCCGTGTGCCCTGCGGGCCGGTCTGCGTGGATGCGGGCGGTGTCCCAGCGCGCCACCGGGCCGTCCCACAGCGCCGCCAGACAGAGGGCCTCCCGGCCCTCCCTGGGGCGGCGTCGGAACAGGACGCCATGAGGGCGCGGTTCGCTCTCCACCGACAGCCGGGCAAAGGCCGGGTGGGCGGCGTAGGCGTCCTCCTCCAGCAGGATCGGCTGCAGGGTGCAGCGCACGGTCATGGGGGATGCGCTGCGGTTCTCCATCCAAAGGGTGTGGCGGGACCCGTTCAGACCGCTCCACAGCGCCACCTCCTGCCGGACCTGGAAGGCATCCCCCGTCAGGGACAGCGTGGCTCGTTCCTCCTCAAAGCGCCATTCCAGGCGGCTGTCCGCCTGACCGCAGGGAAAGACGGCGTATTCCTTCCCGTCCAGCCGGGCGGTGACGTTCAGCACACCGGCATCCCCTGTCACACGCTTTCCGGCAAAGGCGCACCAGCCCCCGCCCTCCGCCGTCAACAGGCTGTGGAAACTGCCGTCAGAGTAGAGATGGGCGGCGGGCTGTACTGGGTCGAAGCCGGTGCCGCCCCGTGAAAAGGGGGCCACAGGCGGCGCTTTCGTTTTCCTCATGGGTTCCTCCCTGCGCCTCATGGCGGGGCCGGCGGGCAGCGTCTCCCCCAGCAGAGGGGCGAAGGCCGCCATGGCCGGCTCCCGCAAAAAGCGGCGCACAAAAATATTCTGATGCAGCGCGTTGTCAATGGCCAGCAGGCTCATCCCCTGATGGTGCACCATCCAGGTGGGGACGACGGCCCCGCCGGGAACGGTCAAATCCAGCGCATCGTAAAAGCCGTATTGCCCGTTCATCCCCAGTTCGTCCAGCCTGCGGAGGTTCTGCGCCGCCAGCCGGGGCGTCACCGTCAGCGCCAGGGCGGAGGCGTAGGGGGCCACCACCCGCCTGCCCGTCTCCCGCTTCAGGGCCAGGGAGGGGGTGCCGTTGGCCTGATAGCAATAGCTGCCGTCCCCGTTCAGGGCGAAAAAGGCGGACTCGGAGACGCCCCAGACCCCTTTCTGCCACCCCCGCGCCCGGTACTGCTCCGCCACGCAGAAGGCCAGGGTCTCCCGGAGCAGGGACCCTCTTGGGGCGGGCAGGAAGAGCTGGGGCATCAGATACTCAAAAGCCGTCCCCGACCAGGAGGCCATACCGGCGTATCGGCCGGAGCGCAGCAGCGCCCGGGACAGGTACCGCCAGTGCCGCCCCTCCACCTCCCCCCGGGCGATGGCGATATAGCTGGCGGTGCGGGCCTCGGAGCACATCAGGTCGTACCAGCTGTTTGTGTAGCCGCCGCCCTCGGCGTCATAGCCGATATAAAAAAGGTGCTGCCCCTCGTCGTACAGAAAGGCAAAGTCCATCTCCTCCGCCAGATGCCGGGCCCGCCGGGCCAGCTCCGTTTCCCCCAGCTCCTGCAAGCCCTGCGTCAGGGCGATGAGGGCGGCGCACAGGTTGCCGCTGTCCACAGTGGAGAGGTAGCGCGGGTAAAGGGGCTCCGCTTTACGGGTATCATACCAGTTGTAAAAGTGACCGTGGCACCGCTCCAGTCCCTCCATAGCGGTCAGTTGTCGTTCGATGAGAAGCAGTGCCCGCTCCCGCTCCGTCAGCTCCAGGTCCAGTGCGGCCAGGCAGGCCGTCAGCGACAGCCCCATGTTGGTGGGGGACGTGCGGTGGGCGACCCCTGCCGCCGGGCGCTCCTGGACGTTGTCCGGCGGCAGAAAGTGATCCGCCGGGGTCAGGAAGGTGTCAAAGTAGCGCCAGAGGTCCCCGGCCTCCTCCCGCAGAAAGGCCCGGTCCCCTTCCGACAGTTTGACGGCCTCCTCTGGGCGGCTCAGATACCAGGCCAGCAGCGGGGACAAAAGCCACAGCACCCCCAGCAGCTTTCCTGCCGCATTTTGCCCCAGCACCAGCACCGCCAGCCCCAGCCCGGAGGCAGGCAGCAGCCTGTGCCAAACCGCCCACACCCCGGCGGTGTCCTCCGTGGAGGCGCTGACTGTCCAGTCCAGCAGACCCCGCTGGGTGATGCCCATCCGAATCAGGGCGGTCAGCGCCGCCCAGAGCTGCGCCCACGCCTCGCAGGGCAGCAGGAGGAACCGGGCCGCCGCCACCTTGATTGCTCCCGTCAGCCCGGAAATTGTCTTTGTTCGAAAACGGGCTGTCCCCCGCTTCCCCCGGCCCAGAAAGCGGGCCAGCCCGTGGAGCAGTACCCCCTCCACGCTGACCAACAGGGCCAGCACGGCGTCGGTCCAGAACACCGGCCCCCTTCCGCAGGCCCCCAGGGTCAGCGCCAAAACCAGGGCCACCGGTACCAGACTGCGCCGCAGATTGTCCAAAATTTTCCACTTTGAGAGGTCGCTCAGGGGATTTTCCACACGCTGTGCAAACTCATTCCGCACCGTTTTCCTGAGCCAGGGGAGGGTCTGCCAGTCCCCTCTCGTCCAGCGGTGCAGCCGCCGGTACCAGGCCAGGGCGGTTTGGGGGGCGCTGTCCAGCACGGGGCAGTCCCCCGCCAGACCGGTGTGAAGGTATTCCCCTTCCAGCAGGTCGTGGGACAGGATGCACCCCTCCGGGAACCGGTGGTCGAGGCAAGTCAGGAAGGCGTCAATGTCAATCAGCCCCTTCCCCGTGTAGCTGCCCCGGTCAAAGACATCCCGGTACAGCTCGCTGGAGGCAAAGGCGTAGGGCTCCGCCCCTCCCTGTCCGCTGTGCAGCCGGGCAAAGGCTGTGGTGCCCTCCGCCTCCAGCGCTATCCCAACGGCGGGCTGCAAAATGCCGTAACCGGACTGCACCACCCGCCTGGTTTCGTCCAGCCTGGGCCGGTTCAGGGGGCAAAGCATCGTGGCAATCAGCCGTTCCGCCGTGTCCGGCAGCAGCCGGGTGTCCTCATCCAGTGTCAGCGGGAACCGGGTGCCAGTCAGGTCGCCCTCCTCCCCTTCCAGCACGCGGATGCCGGAGGGCAGCTTCCGCAGGAAGCGGGCCAGCTCCAGAAGGGCGCCCCGTTTCCGCTCCCAGCCCCGCCAGCAGTTGTCCCGCCGGGCGTAGGTCGGTTCACGGTAGAACAGATAGAAGCCGCCGCCGTACCTGCTGTTCAAGGCGGCAACGGCCTGTTTCGCGTTGGCGACCCAGCCCCGCCGCAGTTCGTCCTCCCCAAAGGGGGCGTCCGGCAGGTCCGCTAGGATGCCGTAGCGAATCTCCTTCCCCGCCCGCTTGGACACAAGCGCATGATATTCCAGCTTTTGGGCCAGTCGTTCCCCCGCCTCCCCGCCGGTGAGGAGGGCGGGGATGACGCAAAGGGTGCGCCCCTCCGCCGGGACGCCGTCCTCCAGCGCCAGCCGCAGCAGCGGGCGCACCGGCACCCACCGGAGCAGCAGGAAGTCCAGGCCCTGCTTCACCAGCTCCAAAAGGGGCAGCACCAGCAGCAGCCCGCTCCACCATCGGCCCAACAGAATCTGAGCCAGCAATGCCAGCACCACGGAGCCTCCCGCAACCGTCAGCGGGTACCACGCCCCGGCTCCGGGAGGCGGAAAGAGCAGCTCCGCCACGGAGCGGCCCTCCCTCCTGGCCCGGGCCAGCAGTTCTTCCGCATAGTCCCGCTCCCGCACCCGCTTTCGCTTCGCCGTCCGGGCCAGGGCGGCGCGGCAGGCGCTGCGGCTCTCCTCCGCCAGATTCGGGTACAGCCCCGCCGGGTCCTGCCGGAGCATCCGCTCCGCAGCGCTCAGCTTTGCCAGATGCCGGGCAAACTCCGGCGCGGCCAGCCCGTGAAACAGGGCGAAGGTCTGACGCAGCTTCTCTGCCAGGGCTGCAAGGGCCTCTCCCTGCCACCAGTCCGCCTCCTGCACCTGAGTACACAGCCGCCCCAGTACCGGCAGCATTCCCAGCAGCAATGCGCTGCCCAGCAGGGCGCACTCCGCCTCCGACAGCGGCGCGGCCTCCTGCACCCCTTCAAAAAAGGCGAGGCAGCCGTCGCTGTCCGAGGCCGTTTCCACCGCCTGCTCCGCCAGCAGGATGACCCGCAGCCGGTCGCCCCGGTCAGAGCAGGCGGGCAGCCGTGTCCCCTGCTGAAAGTCCTCGATCGCCAGCAGCGCCCGGCTCTGGTAGACGGAAAAATTGTCCAGCAGCCATTCCGCAGCGGAGGGAACCTGCCGCCGGGAGGCGGTCATGCGTTCCAGCTCCTCCATCTGCCTGCGCAGCGCCAGCAGCGCCCCCCGTTGGGAACGGGCCGTCTCCCAGGCCGGACAGGCTTCGTCCGCCAGGTACCGGGCGCAGGCCACCCTGCCTGCATAAACGGCTTTCTCTCTTGTCATCTGTCATTCCTCCGGTTCCATGGGTCCCCGGCAGCGCCCGAACAGGCGGCCAAATCCGCGAAAACACCTGCCACAAGTCTTTCCGGTTTTCCCGCCGTTATGCGCTGCACGCTTCTTTTTTGCGAAATTTGAAAGGAAAACCCCTTGACAAGCTCCGGGATTCAGGGTATAATAAGCACGTTGTAAAGCATGGCAGCTTTACAAATCGGCGTGAAGGGCGGCGGACACCATGGAACAGGCATTCCAGAAAACCATGCTTTTTGACTTTTACGGTGACTTGTTGACCGAACGCCAGAAAGAGTTTTATGACCTCTACTATAATGAGGATCTGTCTCTGGCGGAAATCGCGGAGAATGCCAACATCACCCGGCAGGGTGTGCGGGACGTCATTGTCCGGGCGGATGCGATTCTGACGGAGATGGAGGAGAAAACCGGCATCATCGCCCGGTTCCTGGAGGTGCAGCGCAGCCTGCAGGAGGTCAGCGCACTGGCCGACCAGATCGCCGAGCTGAACGACACCCGCATCGGGAGTCAGCCCCTGGCAGACCTCATCTCTTCCCTCCAATCCAAGGTAGAGGCACTAAAGGAGTAACCTCATGGCTTTTGAAGGTTTAACAGAAAAACTGAATAGCGTATTCAGCAAGCTCCGCAGCAAGGGCCGCCTGACGGAATCCGACGTCAGGGACGCCATGCGGGAGATTCGGCTGGCCCTTCTGGAGGCCGACGTCAGCTATTCCGTGGTGAAGGATTTTATCAACCGCGTCACCGAGCGGGCCGTGGGGCAGGACGTCATCTCCTCCCTGACCCCCGCTCAGATGGTGGTGAAAATCGTCAATGAGGAGCTGATCTCCCTCATGGGCGGGGAGGCCGCCCGGCTGAACATTGCTCCCAAGTCCCCCACCGTTGTGATGATGGTGGGCCTGCAGGGGGCTGGCAAGACCACCAACTCCGCCAAGCTGGCCGCCTATATGCGCTCCAAAAAGGGGATGCGCCCCCTGCTGGCTGCCTGCGACGTGTACCGTCCCGCCGCCATTCAGCAGTTACAGGTGGTTGGGCAGCAACTGAACATCCCTGTCTTTGAGCAGGGCCAGGGCGACCCGGTGGAAATCGCCAGGGCCGCCGTGCAACACGCCAGGGAGCATGGCAACGACATTGTGTTCCTGGACACCGCAGGCCGCCTTCATGTGGACGACGCCCTGATGGACGAGCTGAAGCGGATGAAGGAAGCCGTCTCCCCGGATGAGATTATGCTGGTGGTGGACGCCATGATCGGTCAGGACGCCGTCCGGGCTGCGGAAGCCTTCGACGCCGCCCTGGACATCACCGGCGTTATGCTGACCAAGCTGGACGGCGACGCCAGAGGCGGCGCGGCCCTATCTATCCGGGCCACCACCGGCAAGCCCATCAAGTTTGTGGGCGTGGGTGAGAAGCTGGACGCCATCGAGGTGTTCCACCCGGACCGTATGGCCAGCCGTATCCTGGGCATGGGTGATATGCTGACCCTGATCGAAAAGGCCCAGGACCAGCTGGACCAGGAAAAGGCCGAGGAGATGGAGCGGAAGATCCGCAAGAACCGCTTCACCCTTCAGGACTTCTACGACCAGATTCAGGAGACCAAAAAGATGGGCTCCATGAGCGACATCCTGAACCGGATGCCCGGCCTCAGCGGCAAGGTGGATGAGAGCCAGATCGATGAAAAGGCCATCGACCGGACCGAGGCCATCATCCTCTCCATGACCAAGAAGGAGCGGAACGACCCCTCCATTCTGAACGCCTCCCGCAAACGTCGTATCGCCGCCGGCAGCGGCACCTCCGTCCAGGAGGTCAACAAGCTGCTCAAGCAGTTTGAGATGATGCAGCAGCTGACCAAGCGCTTCGCCCGGGGCAAGATGCCCAAGGCCATGCGCCAGGCCATGAGCGGCGGCGACGTCTCCGGCATCGTGGGCGGTCAGAGCGGCATGGAGGGCCTGCTCAGCGGCCGCTTCGGCGGCGGCGGGCACAGCGCGGGCCGTCAGCGCAAGAGCAACAAGCGCAAGAAGAAGCGCTAACCCCCCTTCCCTGCTGATTCGCACAGCAATGTGTTAATCATAAATTGTGACTAATCTTTGGAGGTGAATGATAAATGGTGAAAATCAGACTGCGCCGCATGGGCGCGAAGAAGGCCCCTTTCTATCGTATTGTGGTGGCTGACTCCCGCTATCCCCGTGACGGCCGCTTCATTGAGCAGCTGGGCACTTACAATCCCCTGACCGAGCCCGCAGAGATCAAGGTCGATGCAGAGCGCACCCAGGCCTGGATCAAGACCGGTGCACAGCCCACTGACACCGTGAAGCGTCTGCTCAAGCAGGCTGGCGTACTGTAATCCTGGAGGGATCGATCAGCATGAAAGAGCTCTTGATCTATATCGCGAAAAATCTGGTGGACAATCCCGATGCGGTCACTGTCAACGAGATCGATTGCGACGGTGAGGTTGTTCTGGAGCTTCGGGTCGCCCCTGAGGACATGGGCAAGGTGATTGGGCGTCAGGGCCGCATCGCCAAGGAGATTCGCACGGTCGTGCGTTCGTTCGCCCAGCGGAACAACACCAGGGTCTCGGTGGAGATCATGGAATGACACAAAGCAGAGCCACCGGCCGGTGGCTCTGCTTTTTTCCTAAGGAGTTGTGCAAGATGAAAACAGAAACGCTGGAAATCGGCAAAATCATCAACACCCACGGCGTCCGGGGGGAGCTGAAGGTGGAGAGCTGGCTGAACGACCCGGCGGACTTCGGCGTACTGGACACGATTTTCGTGGGTGAAAAAGCGTATGCCGTTCGCTCTGCCCGGGTGCAGGGCGTCCACGCCCTGCTGACGCTGGAGGGCATCTCCTCCATTGACGACGCCCTCCCCCTAAAAAACAAGGTGGTTCAGGCCCGGCGCGCCGACCTGCCCATTGACGAGGGAGAGCATTTCGTGGCCGACCTGATCGGCATGGACGCCGTCAACGCCGAGACCGGCGCAGTGTTCGGCAGGGTGACGGATGTGCTGGAGTATCCCGCTCAGGATGTGTACCAGGTGGCCGGGCTGGACGGGAAGGAATATCTGATTCCCGACGTGCCTGCCTTCGTCCACGCAATCGATGATGAGCGTGGCGCCATTGTGATGACCGTGCTGGAAGGGCTGGGGCAGTGAGATGGGCTACGCCATGCAAATCGACATCATGACCCTCTTTCCCCTCAGCGTGGACGATATGATGAACGAGTCCATCCTGGGCCGGGCCCAGGAGCGGGACATCATCAAAATCCAGTCCCACCAGATTCGGGACTACACCACCAACCGCCAAAATCAGGTGGACGACTACCCCTACGGCGGCGGCCACGGGGCCATCCTCCAGGCCGACCCCCTTTACCGCTGCTGGAAGCACATCTGCCAGGAGGCCGGGCGGCGGGTGCACACCATCTTCATGTCCCCCTGCGGCGTCACCTTCACCCAGCAGGAGGCCAAGCGGCTGGTAAGCACCTATGACCGGCTGATTCTGGTCTGCGGCCACTACGAGGGGGTGGACCAGCGCTTTCTGGACGAGTGCGTGGATGAGGAGCTGAGCCTGGGGGACTTCGTCCTCACCGGCGGGGAGTACGCCGCCATGGCCATTGCCGACGCGGTGTGCCGGATGGTGCCGGGTGTGCTGTCCGACCCGTCGTGCTACGAAAACGAGAGCCATTGGGACAATCTGCTGGAGTATCCCCAGTATTCCCGCCCGGCGGTGTGGCATGGCCGGGAGGTACCGCCCATTTTGCTGTCCGGCGACCACGGGAAGGTGGAGCGCTGGCGGCGGAAGGAGTCCCTCCGCCGCACCAGAGACCGGCGGCCCGACCTGTACGCCAGGCTGAACCTCAGCTCCAAGGAGGACAAAAAGCTGCTGGCGGAGCTGGCAGAGGAAGAGCAGGAACCCACCCCATAACCGTCAACAAGGCCCTTTGGCGTACTGCCAAAGGGCCTTTTGTTGCGCATTTGATTCACTTTTCCCGCCGCAGAATGGAGAGGGGCGGCACCTGCCGGGGCAGCTTCATCCGGTAAAGCATCTGAGGGGTGCGGGGCTCCTCCAGCATCTCCCCTTCCATGGTCTCCATCACAGGGGCGGTAAAGGCCAGTGGCAGAATGTCCGGGCCGATCAGCTCCACCCGCTCCCCGGTGTGATACTTGTTCCGCAGGCTGAACACGGCGTTGCCGTCCGCATCACAGGACTGGCAGATGGCCACCACCTGGAAATTGCGCATATAGCGGTCATCCTGATAGTACTGCCCCGGGTCGCCGTAGTAAAAGCCGGTGGAATAGTGCCGATGGCTGACCTTCTCCACCTCGTCCCGCCAGACCGGGTCCAGCGGCTCCCCTGCCGCCGCCGCGTCGATGGCGTGGCGGTAGGCCCCGGTGATCAGGGCGGCATAGTAGGCGCTTTTGGCCCGGCCCTCGATTTTCAGGCTGTTCAGGCCGGCGTCCATCAGCTCCCCCACATGGTCGATCATGCACATATCCCTGGAGGACAGGATGTAGCTGCTCTTCCCGTCCTCCTCGATGGGGAAATACTCCCCCGGCCGCTTCTCCTCCATCAGGGCGTAGGAGTAGCGGCAGGGCTGGGCGCAGGCCCCCCGGCTGGAATCCCGCCGGGCGTCATTGGTCATGTAGTTGGACAGCAGGCACCGTCCGGAGTAGCTGACGCACATGGCCCCGTGGACAAAGGCCTCCAGCTCCAGTTCTTTGGGGACGTGGGCCCGTATCTCCCGAATCTCTGTCAGGGAAAGCTCCCTGGCCAGAATCACCCGGCTGGCCCCCAGGTCATACCACGCCTGGGCGGTCACATAGTTGGACACGCTGACCTGGGTGGAAATGTGCCGCTGGACATGGGGCGCGTACCGCTCCGCCAGCCGGAAGGCCCCCAGGTCGGCGACGATCACCGCCGTCACCCCGGCGTCCTCCAGCGTCTCCAGCCAGGCGGGGAGCTGGGCGATTTCCTCATTGCGGGGCATGGTGTTGATGGTCACATGGGTGGCAACCCCGTGGGCTTTACAGTAGCGCACCGCCTCATACAGCTCGTCCTGCCGGAAGTTCCCGGTGAAGGCCCGCATCCCGAAGCCGGTGCCCGCCAGGTAGACGGCGTCCGCGCCGTAGGCCACCGCCATGTGGAGCCGTTCCATGTCTCCGGCGGGGGCCAACAGCTCGACTCCGTGCCTCATGCCGCGTCGTCCTCCCCGCCGGCGGCGGTGTCATCCTCCTCACTGTCGGTTCCCGCCGCAGCCATCTGCTCCTGCCGGAAGACCAGGAAGGCATTGTAGTCACTGAAGAAATAGGTGGTGCCGTCGTTGCCCAGATAGAAGTAGTAGTAATCCGTCTCGTTGGGGTTCAGCGCCGCCTCAATGGCATCCAGACCGGGGCAGCAGATGCAGCCCACCGGCAGACCGGGGTAGAGATAGGTGTTATAGGGGCTGTCGATGGCCAGGTCCTCCGCCGTCAGGGTCTCCTTCCGCTCGTCCAGCAGATACTGAATGGTGGAGTCCATCTGGAGGTAGCCGTTGGTCTCCGTATTGCTCTCAGAGAGGCGGTTATAGATGACGGAGGCGATGTCCTTCTGGTCCTGGCCGTCCGTCTCCTTCTCGATGATGGAGGCCACGATCATAACCTCTTCCATCGTCATGTCCATCTCCTCCAGCCGGGCCTGCATATCCTCGTCGAAACGGGTCTCAAAGTTGGACAGCAGCTTGTTGATGACGCTGGTGGCCGACGCCTGCATGTAGAATTCATAAGTGTCCGGGAACAGGTAGCCCTCCAGTCGGCTGGCCCCTGTGGCGGAGACGCCGTCCAGGAAGTCGTAGTCAAAGTCCTCCGTCTCGGCAGCCTCCATCAGATCCTCCGCCGAGCAGACCTCATTCTCCTCCAGCAGTTCAAAAATCTCTGCCATGGTGTAGCCTTCGGGGATGGTGACCGTCACCACAGAGCGCACCGGGGACTGGGGGCCGATGCTGGTCAGCAGGGCGCTGTAGTCCATATCCGTGGTCAGCTCGTAGGTGCCGGAGACGATTTTGCCGTCCTCTGCCTTCCCGGTGAAGGCCGCGAATATCTTGAACAGGAGGGGATACTCGATGAGGCCGGCCTCTTTCAGGTTCGCGGCGATCTCGTCGACGGTCTCCCCTTCCTCAATGGTGATGGTGGCGGTCAGCTCCTCCTTGTTCAGGGCCAGGAGGTCGTTGGCAAAGTTCCAGCTCACGGTGGCAATGGCATAGCTGACCAGCAGCACCCCCAACAGATACGCCAGCGCAGTCAGGATGGTGGCCTGCACACTCATATGCTTTTTCTTCTTTTTCGGTTCCCTGGCTGGCGGTTCCGGTTCCGGCTGAGGCTGGGGCGCATCCTGCCTTACCACCCTCGTGGCGTCCGCATCATCCCCGCCGTCCTGCTGGGCGGAGAAGATGCCGTCCTTCCAATCGAAGGTGGGCCACTCCTCTTCCGTCTCCGGGCGCTGTTCCGGTTCTGTATTCTGTTCCGTCTCCGGTTCCTGATCCTTCCGCAGCTCATCATCTGCCATAGTATGCGTACTCCTTCAATCTGCACGGCGCGGCGCCGTAGTTTTTCGTTAGCCGTGATAGTGGATGCCCTGATGTACCTTCCGCTCCGCCTCAGGGCCGCAGAGCAGCTCTACCAGCTTCAGGCCGAAGGCGATGGAGGAACCGGCGGCCTCGCCGGTGACGATGTTGCCGTCAACGACCACGTTCTCCCCCACGCAGGGCTGTGCCCCGGTCAGGCCGTCCTCCATGCCGGGATAGCACACCGCCCGCTTTCCTTCCAGCAGGCCCAGCCTGCCCAGAATGGTGGGCGCGGCGCAGATGGCAGCCACATACTTCCCTGCCGCCGCGGTCCTGCGAATCAGCGCCATGGCCTCCTCGCTGGCCAGGATGTTGTCCACCCCCACCAGACCGCCGGGGAGCATCAGCAGCTCCAGATCGTCAAAAGAGACCTCCTCCAGGGTGATGTCCGTCCGGACGGTGACGCCCTGGCCGGAGCGGGCCGCGGGCCCGCTGACCCCCACCAGCTGCACCGGCACGTTGGCCCGGCGCAGCATATCGCAGGGGCACAGGGCCTCCGCCGTTTCAAATCCGTCTGCCAGTAAAATGTAAACCATAGTGTACGCTCCTTCCTTTCATTGCGCTTGATTGCGTTGCCGCTGCCCGTTCAGGGCGGCGGTCACTTCCTGCCAAATCTCCCCATGAATGTCCTGAATCCCGCGAAGGGCCCCATCGGCGACGCAGGGAATCTTCCGCCAGCCCAGGACCTCCGCCGCCCGCCGGGCCGTTAAGCGGCAGGCGGTGAGGTAGGCGGTGTCCTGCTCATGGATGTCGGCCTTCGTGTTGGTGGCGGTCTCCCTGCTCCGCAGGAGCCGCACCGACTGCTCCGTGGGCATATCCAGATACAGCACCAGGTTCGGCCGGGGCAGCCCCAGCCGGTCAAACTCAAACTCGTAGAGCCAGCGCCAGAAGGCGGTCTGCTCCCCCTCCGGCAGCTTGGACGCCTGATGGATGGCGTTGGAGGTGGTGTACCGGTCACAGAGCACCAGCCCGCCCTGCTGATACCAGTTCCCCCAATCCTGCCGGTAGGAGGCGTAGCGGTCCACCGCGTAGAAGGTGGAGGCGGCGTAGGCGTTCACGTCCCCCGGCCTGCTGCCGAAGGCCCCCTGTAAGTACAGCTTCACCAGGGCGGCGGAGGGCTCGCTGTAGCGGGGGAACACCACATGGCGGTAGGGAATCTGTTCCTCCTCCAAATGCCGACACAGGGCGGCAAACTGGGTGGACTTCCCGCTGCCGTCCGTCCCCTCTAAGACAATCAGCTTTCCCTGCATGGGAAACACCCCTTTCCGTTCCGGCTTTCTATGGGCAGTATAACACAGCGCCGCAGGAAAGTCCAGTGGAACCCGGCATCAGCGGGCCGCCCGTTTGGCCCGGTACTGCTCGCTCTCGTCCAGCAACTCCTCCGCGCTTTTCAGCGTGGCCGCCGTGACCATGCTGCCGCCGGTGAGCCGGGCGATCTCCTGCTTTCGCTGCTCCCGGTTCAGCCGCTCCAGCCGGGTGTAGGTGCGCCCGTTCCGCTCCCCCTTCTCCACGGAGAAGTGGACGTCCGCCATGGCGGCGATCTGGGGCAGATGGGTCACGGTCAGCACCTGCTTGTGCCGGGCCACATCCGCCATCTTCTGGGCCACCTTGGAGGCCGCCCGGCCGGACACCCCCGTATCCACCTCGTCAAAGACCAGGGTGGTGATGGACTCGTTCTCCGCCAGCACGTTTTTCAGCGCCAGCATGATGCGGGCCAGCTCGCCGCCGGAGGCGATCTTCTGGATGGGCTTCAAATCCTCCCCCACGTTGGCGGACATCAGAAATTGCACCTCGTCCATCCCCGTCTGGTCCATGTGAAAGTCGGCCTGCTTTGGGGAAAAGTCCACCTGGAACCGCACCTTGGGCATATCCAGGTCGGACAGCTCCTTCTGAATCCGCTGCTGGAGGGCAACGGCAGCGGTTTTCCGGGCTTTGGACAGGGCCAGCGCCCGTTCCCTGGCCTCCTGCACCTGCGCCACCAGCTGCTTTTTCAGCTTCTCCATGCGGTCACTGGAGTACTCGATGTCGTCCAGCTCTTTTTTGCACTTGTTCAGGTAGGCCAGCATATCCTCCACTGTGGCGCCGTACTTCTTCCGCAGGCGGAAGATGAGGTCCAGCCGGGACTCGATTTCGTCCAGCTCGCTGCCGGAGAAGTCCAGCCCCTCCCGCTGCCGCTGCACCTGCTCCGCCGCATCGTCCAGGGTGTAGCGCACCTCGTCCAGCCGCTCCGCCAGGGTATTGAACTGCTCGCTGTAGCGGCCAATGCTCCGCAGCTGGTTTTCCGCCGTCATCACCAGGGAAATGGCCCCGTCCGTGTCGTCGGTGCCATAGAGGGCGCGGTAGGCGGCCCCGATGGCCTCCATCATCTTTCCGGCGTTGCGCAGGATGTCCCGCCGCTCCGTCAGGGTCTCCTCCTCCCCGGGCTGCAGGTTGGCCCGCTCCAGCTCGTCGATCTGATAGGTCAGGGTGTCGATGCGCCGGGCCTTTTCGGTGTCGTCCATTTTCAGGGAGACGATCTGCCGTTTCAGCTCGGAGACCCTGCGATAGGAGGTTTGGAACGCCTCCAGCAGCGGCTGCGTCTCCCCAAAGCTGTCCAGATAGTCCAGGTGGCAGGCGGGGTCCAGCAGCTGCTGCCCGTCGTGCTGCCCGTGGATGTTCAGCAGCTGCCGCCCCAGCTCCCGGAGCTGGGCCAGGGTCAGGGGCCGGCCGTTCAGGCGGCAAAGATTCTTGCCGTCCCCCCGAATCTCCCTGGTCAGCAGGAGGCTGCCGTTCTCGTCCGGCCCCATGCCGTTTTCCCGGAACCAGTCCAGGTCAGGCAGGGCGACGAACTCCGCGCTGACCAGCGCCGACTGTGCCCCGGTGCGGATCAGGTCCCGGGAGGTGCGTCCCCCCAGCACCGCGCCGATGGCGTCCACCACGATGGATTTGCCCGCGCCGGTCTCGCCGGTCAGGACGTTGAACCCGCCGCCAAACTGAATCTCGGCCTGCTCAATGACCGCTATATTCTCAATGTGAAGCATCGACAGCATAGCGCTACCTCATCATTTCAGCATCAGACGCAGCTCACTGCAAAAGCGCTCCGCGGCCTGATTGGTTCGCATAATCATGATGGCGGTGTCGTCCCCCGCCAGGGTGCCCACCATCCCCTCGATTTTCATACCGTCCAGGGCGGCGGCGGCGGCGTTGGCCAGGCCGGGCATGGATTTCAGCACCACAATGTTCTGGGCCGCATCGAAGGAGATGACGCACTCCCGAAAGATATTCTTCAGCCGCACGTCCTGATTGCTCCCCCCCTCAGACGTGGGGAGGGCGTAGCAGTACCGCCCTGAGGCGGACTGGCCCTTCACCAGATGCAGCTCCCGAATGTCCCGGGAGACGGTGGCCTGAGTGCAGTGGATGCCCCGGCGGAGCAGGGCCTGGAGCAGCTGCTCCTGGGTCTCCATCTCCTCTTGGGCGATGAGTTCCAGCAGAATCCGCTGGCGTTCCTCCTTCATACCGTCACCCCTTACACTTTACCCAGTTTTTGGTCCAAAATTTCATAAAAGCTCCGGTCGGTGAGCCGCACCAGCCGCACCGCCTGGTTGGACATCCGCATCTCCACCGTATCGTCGCTGCTGAGCCGGAAGGCGCGGCCGCCGTCGGCGGAGAGGTAGGCGTTTTTCCGGGCCAGGTGGCTCACCGTCACGCCAATGATGCGCTCTCTCCCCAACACGCAGCAGTGGGCCTTCAAATCGTGGGCGCAGATGGGGGTCACAATGATGTTCTCCGCCGTGGGCTCCACAATGGGCCCCCCTGCTGACATGGAGTAGGCCGTGGAGCCGGTGGGGGTGGCGATGATGACCCCGTCCCCGGAAAAGCCCATCATCTTCACATGGTCCGCCGTGACGGTGACGTCAATTTCCCGGGCAACGGTTCCCTTGGTCACCACCACATCGTTCAGCGCCGTATCCCGGAAAATGCTGCGGCCGCCCCGGAGCACCCGCAAATCCAGCATCATCCGCTTTTCACAGGTATAGTTCCGCTCCGCCAGCTTAGAGAGCATGGCCAGCTCGCTGCACTCCAGCTCCGCCATAAAGCCCACACTGCCCAGATTGACGCCGAGAATCGGAATGTTGTAAGGCCGGGCCAGCCGGGCCGCATGTAAAATTGTGCCATCCCCGCCGAAGCAAATCAGGAGATCCGCCTTTCGGAGTTCGGTATGGATGTCCCTGACGGTCACATTGGACGGCAGGGCAAGGGTCTCGTCCGGGCGGAAGGGCAGGCAGATGCTGGTCTCCACGCCGGATTCCCTTAAAATTTTGTCGGCGGTCTGCACCGCGCGCAATCCCTTGTCCCGATAGGGGTTGGGGCTGAGCACAACTTTCATTTCCGTTTATTTCTCCAATTCCGCATGAGATTCTCTGACCAGCGCTTCCAGATCGGGAACGTTGGCCGCTCCGCCCGCGGCGGACAGCCAGCCCAGGTACTCGATATTTCCCTCCGGGCCCCTGACGGGTGAAAAGGTAAGGCCCTTTACTGTCAAGCTGCTCTGCTCCGCATGGCGCAGGAACTGCTCCAGCACCTCGACGTGCACCTTCGGGTCCCGGACGACCCCCTTCTTGCCCACCTTTTCCCGGCCCGCCTCAAACTGGGGCTTCACCAGGCAGACCATTTGGGCCCCCTCCGCCAGCAGCGGACGGAGGGCGGGCAAAATCAGCCCCAGGGAGATGAAGGAGACGTCCACCGACACAAACTCCAGCGGCTCCGGAATCTCCGCCCGGGTCAGGTACCGGGCGTTGGTGCGCTCCAGGTTCACCACCCGGCTGTCGTTGCGGAGCTTCCAGTCCAGCTGACCGTATCCCACGTCCACGGCGTAGACCTTCGCCGCCCCGTTTTGCAGCATACAGTCGGTAAAGCCGCCGGTGGAGGCGCCACAGTCCATGGCCGTCACGCCATGGAGGTCAATGGGGAAGGTTTTCATGGCCTTTTCCAGCTTCAACCCGCCCCGGCTGACGTAGGGCAATGTCTTGCCGTGTATCTCGATGGCGGCGTCCTCCGCCACCGGCGCGCCGCACTTGTCCAGACGCTTACCGTCCACAAAGACCTGGCCGCTCATAATGATGGCCTGGGCCTTTTGGCGGCTCTCCGCCAGGCCAAGCTCGGTCATGCGCACATCCAGACGCTTCTTAGCCACGCCCCATCGCCTCCCTGGCCGCCGCCGCAATATGGGCGGCATCGATGCCCAGCATATCCCGCAGCTCCGCCACCGTGCCGTGGGTCACGAAGCCGGAACCGATGTTCAGTAATTTTACCTTACACTTCATCTCTCCGGCGGCCAGCTCGGAGGCCACAAACTGGCCTACGGAGTTCGGCTCCGTCTCCTCCTCGCAGATAAGGACGCAGCCGGTTTTTGCCGCGGAGGCGCGAATCTTTGTGCTGTCCAGAGGAACCACCCGGTTGACCTTGATGACCTCCGGCGCGAAGCCCGCCTCCCGGAGGAGCTTCGCCGCCTGCTGCACCTCGCCGATCATGATGCCGTAGGACACCAGCGTCACATCGCCGCCTTCCTCCAGCACCGTCGCCGTCTCGCCGCTGGTGTCCCCGTGGAACACCAGCTCCCCGCCCCGGGGGTAGCGCACCGCCACCGGGCCGGACACCTCCAGCACCGCCTGGCGCAGCATGGCCCGCAGCTCCGCAAAGCTGGAGGGGGCGAACACCGTCATACCCGGCACAGTGGACAGGAGGGACAGGTCAAAAATCCCCTGATGGGTTTCGCCGTCCTCCCCCACCAGCCCGGCGCGGTCCACGCACAGCACCACATGGAGGCCCTCGATGGCCACATCATGAATCATCATATCAAAGGAGCGCTGCAAAAAGGTGGAGTACACCGCAAACACGGGGATCAGGCCCTGACTGGCCATGCCCGCGCACATAGTCACCGCATGGCCCTCCGTGATCCCCACGTCAAAGAAGCGCTTGGGGAACCGTTTGGCAAACGCGCTGAGCCCGGTGCCGAACTGCATCGCCGCCGTGACGGCGCAGACCCGTTCGTCCTCCTCCGCCAGCTGGCAGAGCGCCTCGCCGAACACGGCGGAGAAGTTGGGCCCGCCCTGGCAGAGGGGCTCTCCCGTGGCGACGTCAAAGGGTGAGACGCCGTGGAACTTGTCCGGGGTGCGTTCCGCCGGTGGATAGCCTTTTCCCTTTACAGTGCGCACATGGAGCAGCACCGGCCCGCTGAGACCCTTGGCCCACTTCAACAGCCGGGTCAGCTCCGACAAATCGTGGCCGTTCACCGGGCCAAGGTAGGTGAAGCCCATATCCTCAAAGAAGCTGGAGGGCAGAAGCGTCCCCTTGATATCCTTCTTGATTTTGGAGGAGACATTATAAACGCTGGTGCCCACAGGGGTTTTCATCATCACGTTGCGGTAGCCCCGCTTCAGGGCCAGGTACCGGGGGCGGAGATGCTGCCGCGCCAGCAGTTTGGAGATGCCCCCCACATTCCTGGTGATGGACATCCCGTTGTCATTCAAAATGACCAGCAGGTTTTCACCGCTGGCGCCTGCGTCGGACAGCCCCTCATAGGCCAGCCCGCCGGTCAACGCGCCATCGCCGATCAGCGCGATCACGTTGTAATCCTGATGGAGCAGGGTACGGGCTCTCGCCATCCCCACCGCCACAGACACCGAATTGGAGGCATGGCCCGCGATAAAGGCATCGTGAACGCTCTCCTTCGGCTTCGGAAAGCCGGAAAGGCCGCCAAAGGAGCGGAGGGTGCTCATTTCCTCCTCACGGCCCGTCAAAATCTTGTGTACATAACATTGGTGCCCCACATCAAAGACCAGGCGGTCCTTCGAGGTGTCATATACCCTGTGGAGGGCCACCGTCAGCTCCACCACGCCCAGATTGGAGGCCAAATGTCCGCCGGTCTGGGATACCGACGCAATCAGTTTCTTTCGTAATTCCTCACAAAGTGCCACGCCTTCCTGGTCTGTCAACTGCGACAAATCATAACGGTTTCCGTTTTGCAAAGCGTCACAACCTCCCTGTTCTTTCTGTCTCAACCGGCCATAAGCGCTCAGATGGCGATCACATGGGTGCCGACTAGGGCAACCGCGATGCCGATCAATGCGCCAAAAAATACCTGTAAAGGTGTGTGGCCTAACAGCACCTTTAGCTGCAATGCCTGTAGCTCCGGGGTCATATTGTTCCAGTTTTGCAGGATCAGATTGATGGCCTTCGCCTGCTCGCCGGACTGACGCCGCACATTGCAGGCGTCATACATGACCACGATGGCCAGCACACAGGCGATGGCGAACATACTGGAGTCAAAGCCATACAAAATCCCGGTGGTGGCCGCGCAGCAGGTCACCATCGCCGAGTGGGAGCTGGGCATGCCGCCGCTGGTCAGCACCCGCCGGAGGGTCACCTTCCCCTCGGTGACGAGCTGGATGACCCCCTTCGCCACCTGGGCAAGAAACCATGACAGGACAGAGCACACCAGAATTTGATTCCCAAATGTGATGCGAAGCATTCGGTTTTCCCACCTTTTCTTCTTTATCTTACATCTGCCGCTCCGACAGATACCCGGCCAGCTCCTGCAAAAAGGCCGGATGGGCAAACACAGGGTCAATCGCTTCCCAGGCCTGAGCCGTCAGCCGGGTCACACGCTCCCGGCAGCCTTCCAGCCCCAGCAGCGAAACATAGGTGGATTTTTGCAGGACCGCGTCATTTCCCACGGGCTTCCCCATGGCCTGCGCCGTAGAGGTCACGTTCAGCATATCGTCCCGAATCTGGAAGGCCAGGCCGATGGCGTCCGCGTAGGCCCGGGCCGCCCCGGCCTGGGGGCTGTCCTTGGGCAGCCCCGCCGCCAGCACGCCCATCTCACAGGCGGCCCGCAGCAGGCAGCCGGTTTTCAGACCGTTCATATAGGCCACCTGCTCCAGGGAGAAGGTTTGGCTCTCCCCTTCCTTGTCCAGCTGCTGGCCGCCGCACATCCCCAGGGGTCCCACCGCCCGGGCCAGGGTCAGGGCGCACTCCGCCCGGACCTCCCCCGGCAAATCGGCGGAGAGAATCGTCTCAAAGGCGGCGGCCTGCAACGCGTCCCCGGCCAGGGTGGCGGTCATCTCCCCATAGACCCTGTGATTGGTGGGTTTGCCCCGGCGGAGGTCATCGTTGTCCATGCAGGGCAGGTCATCGTGAATCAGCGAGTATGTGTGAAGCATTTCCACTGCACAGGCAATCGGCATGGCCGCATCGGCTTTGCCCCCCGCCGCTTCGCAGAATTTCAGCACCAGCACCGCCCGGACACGCTTGCCGCCGGCCAGCAGGCTGTAGCGCATGGCGTCCAGCAGGTACTTCTGGGGCACGTCCGCCTGGAAATAACACGCCAGCGCCTCCTCCACCTGCCCCCGGCAGGTTTCCAGCTCCTGTAAAAACGTCATGGGTTACTCCGTCCCTTCCAGCGGCTGGGCCACCGGTGCGCCGTTCTCTCCTTTGGAAAGGCGCACCACCTTCTGCTCGGCCTGGTCCAGCTGCTTCTTGCAGGAGGCCACCAGCTTCGTCCCCTCCTCAAAGAGGGCCATGGACTGCTCCAGCGGCGCATCTCCCCGCTCCAATGCGGTGACGATCTCCTCCAGCCGGAGGAGGGATTCTTCAAAGGTCTTTTTCTTGCCTGCCATGGTCAGACAGCTCCTTTCCGGCCCTCGCTCACCGCCGTTACCACAGAGGTGAGGGTGCCATCCGATAGCGTGGTATCAATTTGTTCGCCTACGGCGGTCTCCCGCACGGAGGTCATGGCGCCTGCTGCGTTCCGGGTCACGGAATAGCCACGGGACAGCACCTTCAACGGGCTCATGGCGTCCAGCCCGGCGGTCAGTGCGGCGAGGCGCAACTGCTGCCGGTTCAGCGTCTTTTCTCCGGCGCCGGTTAGCCGCTCCGTCAGCCGGTCCAGCTCCATCTGCTTGCTCTCCAGCAGCAGATAGGGATTTTTCAGCGCCTGGGAGCGGTCGCAGCGGTCCACCGCCGCCCTGGCCTGCTGGAGCCGCCGGAGCAGCGCCTGCCGCTGCCGGGCGTCCAGCTGGGTCAGGCCGCTGTAGACGTCCTGCCAGTCGGGCACCGCCAGCTCCGCCCCGTTGGAGGGGGTGGCCGCCCGGCGGTCTGCCACGAAGTCGGCAATGGTCACATCCGGCTCATGGCCGACGGCGGAGATGACAGGCAGCTCAGAAGCGTAGATGGCTCTGGCCACCCGCTCGTCATTGAAGGCCCACAGGTCCTCCATACTGCCGCCGCCCCGGCCGACGATCAGCACGTCCGCCACCTGCCAGCGGTTGGAGTAGGCAATGGCAGAGGCGATTTCCGCCGGTGCCTCCGCCCCCTGCACCCGCACCGGCAGCAGCCGCACCTCACACAGGGGCCAGCGGGCCCGCAGCACGCGGATGATGTCATGCACCGCCGCACCGGCCTCAGAGGTAATGACGCCGATTCGCTCCGGGATGGCGGGCAGTGGCTTCTTGTGTTCCTCTGCGAAGAGTCCTTCCGCCCCCAGCCGGGCCTTCAGCTGTTCAAAGGCCACATACAGCTCTCCAATGCCGTCGGGGCTCAGGGCCTCCACATAAAGCTGATAGACCCCGTCCCTGGGGTACGCCGTCACCCGGCCGAAGGCAATCGCCTTCATGCCGCCCTCCGGCTGGAACCGCAGGCGGGAGGCGGCGGAGCGGAACATGACGCATTTCAGCGCGCCCCCCTCGTCCTTGAGGGAAAAATAGTGGTGACCGGAGGGGTAGCGCTTGTAGTTGGAGATCTCCCCCCGGATATAGATGCGGCCAAGGAATCTGTCCTGGTCCAGCATACCTTTAATATATTGATTCACCTGAGAGACGGAAAAAATTTCCTGTGCTGCCATACTCAGTCCCCATTCAACTGTCGGTCGGTTAAAATTGCAATGCCCATGGCGTTGTCTGTGGAATACTGCGGCTGGGCAAAGACGGCGTCCTCCATCACCTTCCGCAGCAGGCTGTTGGAGGCCACGCCGCCGGAGCACAGCACCGGCAGACCCGGATAGCGGCCCCTGGCCCGGTCGGTGACGGTTCGCACCGTCTCGGCGATGGTCAGCAGGGTAAAACGGGCGACGTCACAGGGTTCCCTGTGGCGCTGGACCAGCTCCTTCGCCTTGTTCTCCATGCCGGAGAGGGAGAAGCACAGCGTATCGTCCGCCTTCACTTTGAAAAACGCCTGGCTGCCGGATTCCTGACTGAGGGCGTCCAGCCCCTTCCCTGCCGGGAAGGGAATCTCCAGCAGCCTGCCAGTGCGGTCAATGAGCTGCCCCGCAGACAGGTCTGTGGTGCCGCCGATGCAGGTTGCCTCCACGCTCCGCCCCTTCGGCTCCACCAGCAGCAGCTCCGTCGTGCCGCCGGACAGGTGCCAGGCCAGAAAGGGCTGCTCCAGCAGCTCCATTCGCCCGGCGGACCAGCAGGCCGCCGCCAGGTGCCCCTCCTGATGGGAGAAGCCGTAAAAGGGCACGTCCAGCGCCGCCGCCAGGCTCCTGCCCTGGGACTCCCCCGCTAAAAAGCAGGGCATATAGGACCCCTCCACGCTCCGGGGCCGGGTGCTGGCCCCTACGGCCACAATCGGCTCCTCCAGCCAGCCCGCCTCCCGCAGCGCCCGGATGCGGTTGGGCAGCCGCTTCACGTGCTGGAACAGGGCGTCGCTCTGCCGCAGGCCCATGCCGCCCTCCGGCACCGTCAAAAGCCTGCCCTCGTTCCGCCCCGTTCCGTCGGGGCGGTACACCGCCGCGGAGGTGGTGTAATTGCTGGTGTCGATGCCCAGACAGACGCTCATGACCGCTGGGGCTCCGACGCTTCGCTGCGCACAAAGGTGCCCAGCACGCCGTTGAGGAAGGACACCACCTTTTCGTCCTCATAGCGCTTGGTCAGTTCAACTGCCTCGTTGATGGCGACCCCGTTGGGCACATCCGGCATATACAGCACCTCAAACATGGCCACCCGCATGATGGCCGCCGCCACCCGGGGGATGCGCTCAAACTTCCAGCCGATGGCGTACTGGGCGATGTAGGAGTCCAGCTCATAGCCATGCTCCCCCACGCCGGTGACCACCCGGCGGATATAGGCCAGCTGGGCTTCGTCCGGGAACTCCTCATACAGAGGGGCGTCCTTGGAGAGGACAGCGAAGTTTTCCTCCGTCAGCTGATCGTCCAGCAGCTGCTGGGCGGACAGGCCGCTGAACCCCAGCTCATAGGCGAAATGCACCGCGATTTCTCTGGCAGTCGTTCTGGTCATTACATTGCTCCATTCTGCCGCTTTCAGTCTCCCTCACGCTGTCGTCCCCCCGGAAACGGCAAAAGAGGACGGCGGGACAGGGTCTCCGGCGGCGGGCCCCGGTTGGCGGCCCGCAAAAAAGCCCGACAAAAACCCAGTTTACATTTTCTTCATTATACACTATAAAGAGCGTTTTATCAACCGCCTATTTGCACGAACTTCTCACTTTGTGGATGCACGACGGAAGGCACCTGTCCAGCCGCAACCGTCTCCCCCAGGGGGCGCGTCTGTCAAGTGCCTTCCCCTGTCCCCGCCTCGCTGCGGAAACCCTCTTTTTCCCCGTTCAGCGGATGAGGTCCACCTTCATACCGGTGCGGGGCTTTGCCGCCAGGGGCCCGTCATAGCAGCCGATGGCCAGCGCGCCGCAAATCGTCTCGTCCGCACCCAAGCCCAGAGGCTCCAGATATTCCCGAATCATGGGATGCTCGTCCAGCCAGTGGAGCTGGTTGATCCAGCAGGTGCCGATGCCCAGGCTGGTGGCCTCCAGCATCATGTTTTGCAGGGCACAGGCGGAGTCCGCCATGGCGTTGGGATACCCCCGCCGGTTGGACACCACCACCAGAATGGGCGCCTTGTAGTCGAAGGCATAGGTGCCCAGCCGGGACGCCTTAATAGAGTTTTTGATGCTGGCGTACAGGTCCTCCGTCAGCTCCATTCGGGCGAAGGCAGACTGCACCCTGGCCCGCAGCTCGCTGCGCACCTTCTCCTGCGTGATGACCATGAAGTGAACCGTCTGGCAGTTCCCGCCGGTGGGGGCCCAGCGCCCGGCCTCCAGAATGTCCGCCAGCTGCGCCTCCGACACCTCGTCATAGTTGTACTTCCGCACGGAACGGCGGTTCATAATGGTTTCCAGCATGGTGTTCATGGCTGCCTCTCCCCTTCTATATCGGATGCGCCCACAGGGCTGATTTTCTCTTTTTGGTATTATAGCATGGCCTGTCCCTCTCTGCAAGCGGAAAATCGGCAGGAGTGGTTCCTTAAGCCCCACATAAGACAATGGTGCCAGCAGGTTTGACGCTTGCCTTCAATGCATTTTGTGAAAGCATATGGCTCTTGTATCGGAGTC
>JAJQBL010000057.1 GCA_021203325.1 Clostridiales bacterium
TAATAGCTCTCTTGCGTGATTTTCATCAATGCACTGGTATTCCTGCATGAATTTTAAATACATGGCATACCCAAATAACAGTTGTGATAGCGCCGTTGCTATCCGGGGGTGGCCTGCTGTGGTAAACTCTGCTTCGAGCTGTTTTAAGTTGTCTCCGCTGTTTTGGCGGAGCGTGTCCCAATTTTTGATAACATATTGAATATAGAGCTGCATTACCTTGTTAAAGTACTGTGGCTTCTCCTGCAATGCCTGCAAGCCCTTGAAATAGATGGTTCCCGGCTCCAGCTCTATTGTGATCGAGCGGGCTATAGAGGAACTTCCCACATTCTGAAACGCTTCCTCGGCGGTTACAATCAGATTGCACTTCGATATATATGATTTCTTTGCGCTGCTGTCTGCATTTAAACGGCTCCTGCTCACTCTGTCACCGATTGCACAGGAAACATATTTCTCCATACGCTCATACTTCCATTTATCTGTGGGGCTGGTGGTGGGCCGCCTGTCGTCCAGCAAAAGGGGAATGTCCGCCCCTACTGATAACCTTCTTCCTACTGCGTTCTCTGTGTCCTCAAAACTGACTGGGGCGGGGTCTGCATAGCTGAATTTTCCAAAGAAACAGGAAAACAATTTGCAGATAGAGCTTTTATACGTTCCTGTTTTACCGATGAGATACAAGCTAAAACAAGGTTCCCGGCCCACGCTGCGCAATATCCCATTGAGCGGGGTTAAAAAGCAATACCCTAACAGGGGAACATATACAGATTCCGGCATAGCTTTGGGAAGCTCCTGCAATAGGACGTTCAAACCGTCTCTTTCTGATTCAGGGACTTCATAGAAACAATACCGCTCCATTCCCGGATCGAGTTCAACGGTGTACTGAGCTGTTAATCCCGCCTGATCAATGGAATAGCCCCCATTTAAGAACACTCTTTCCCCGTCAACCTGTATCCAGCCTGTATGTTGATACTGTGTCTGCGGGGTTTTGTCCTTGCATTGCAGTTGCATATAATGGGAATACCGCTCTTTATTTCCTCGGCCTGGTTCAATCGCGTTTCCCGCTGCAAACAGAATATTCGGCTGATTTCCGAACATGGTTTTTGTGTCCACCCGTGTAGGCGATCCAAATTTCCCGTTACGGAACGTTTTAAAAATGCACTCTTGAACAGTGTTCGTGCCATCGTCTCTCTGAATGATTTCCTGTAGGATAGGGGCATGATCTGCAATCAGGGTTGATACAATGGCTCCATCCACCTGTTTATTAAAATAAAGCGCTCCGGCCTCGCTCACGCTATACGGCCCCGCTTCATACTCGGAAAGCCACTCTGTTTTCTTGGTTTCTTTCTCCGGCTCCTGCTGCCTGTTTTTCTTAGTGTTCATCTTCCAGCCCCCGCAACATGGCGGGAACGTTGATTAAAAACTTTACCCCGCTGTTAATACCTGGTATCTCGCCCCGCTTCACTCTCTGCCGTAAATAATATTCGGAAAGCCCGGTGAGGCGTGCCGTTTCCCGGATAGAATAATAAATCCGCTCGTTTGATTCCTTCATTTCATTCATTGCCTGCAACCCCCTTATTTACGGAGACGGGATTTTACATCTTCGTCAAGCTGTTCCTGATAGGCTGCTATGTCAATGTAATAAGTGCCCCCGATTGTAGTGCTGGGAATGGTGCCGTTCCTGATTCCCTTGCGGAGCATATATTGACTAATGCCAAAATAGACGCTTGCTTCCGCAATGGTTAGGTACTTGGGCGTTTTTACTGAGTTCATTTTCCTGTTCTCCTTTCGTATTAAAACCCTTGACAAACATCGTAACCGGTTCTATACTTGAATAGGAAACGATATTCATCTTGCAGTTATTATAACAAGGGGTAGCTCAAAAATCCACTTTTTACCTACCACTCTATTAGTTCCCGATTATTGAAAAGAAACGGTTACGACAAGGGGTGCTTTTATGTATATCATGGTTTTGCCTGACGGTTATTTGCAGATAGATACAGATACAAAGGGTTTTACAACAGAGGAAGGAAGCTATATCTCCGCCACTTATTATATTGAAGAATATGAGGGTGAAAACGCTCTAACGGTTGATCTGACGCTGACCCCCGGTGAAACTCCGGTTCCGGTGAAGATTGCCCCCTTTGGTCAAATTATTTTGAACCGCTTCAACCTGGAATGGAAACGGTATAAAGACCATGGTGGAAAACGAGATAAAGCACCCGGCCCACATACTATTGTTTTTAGTGACCCTTGCGGGGTTCTTCCACCTCATTTAGATACCACTTTGTCACATGGGGATAATAAGTATTTAGCAGAGATAGACTTTGAACTGATACATTACTTGCAAGTGTACTATATCCAGTTCATGGGGCAAGCTACGCCGGTGTTTAAAGTTGATGACCTGGCCGATCTCTATTTCTATGACCTGGAACAGGTAACAACAAGGAAAATCAAAATTAAACAATGTAAGGCGTGCGGCCTGGCCTTTATCGCTACTGGTAAAACGCTTTATTGTGACGCCTGCAAAAATGACGATGTTCCCAATAAGATGAAATATGAACGTCTCAAAAATGACCCGACCCGGCTAACACTAAAACAAATCACCGGCCGGAACAGACCTGCAACTACCGGTTCATCAACTAGGCGGGATTCATGTATAGATGATGAGGTAATACACAAGGAAGTTGGAACGTATTATTCCCGGCTCTCGCGGGTGATTGCCAAACACAAAGAAGAAGATACAGAGGAACAGCTTGCAGCCTTTGCAGCGGAATTAAACGAGATGGATATGAGATATTTCGCTCTGTGTAAGAAAATACAAAATGACAATTACTGGGTAAGTAAAGCATTATATATTCAGTGGTGCAATGAAAAAACACAATTTCCCGAAGAAGTTACTAATATGAGAGAATGGATTGAAAAATGGGAACATCTGGCAAGTTAAACCCCGAACATACCTAACCTTATCAAAAAAAGGGGGGAATAATCCTGTTTAAAATGTATATTGCCCAAATAAGACCAAAAAGACCAGCGGAGACCATTTGCTTGGTCTTTGCTCTTTCGTTTGTATCCTGTTGTACTGTAGTATATAATGTAATAAACTAATTAAAATCTTATATAAGACCAAAAAGACCAATAAATACAATAGAGGAAACGCTTCTGAATCGCGTTAAAATCAGCGTACAAAAACCGTACAAAACCGTACTGACAACGATAAATAAAGCGGCTGAGCGTTATAAGAAACGGCGGCTCTTTACAAACCTGTTTAAAAGTGGTAAATCTGTTGCGGAATTGCACTTTCAACGCACAATACAACATGGTTCGCTATGCTGTAAAACATTGTCTCTTGTTTGTTAGAAATTTTACTGTTTTGTTATTGAATTGTTCTGGTATCATCAGGAAAAGAATGGTATAATCAGAACTAAGATATAGGAAAGGAGCACCGTTCCCATGAAACGTGTTTTATGCTTTTTACTGGCCCTGGCCATGACCCTGGCCCTGGCGGCCTGCGGCGGCCAGACGGAGGAAGGCAGCGCCTCCCAGTCCGGCAGCAGCGGGACGCAGCCGGAGAGCAGCGCCGTCTCCCCGGAGGAGAGCAGCGACGCCCAGCCCGAAAGCAGCGCCGCCCCGGAGGAGAGCAGCGCCGCGGAGCCTGAACCGGAAAGCACCGCCGCCCCGGAGAGCAGCGAAGCCGAACCGGAGAGCGTGACCGAACCGGAGGAATCCGCCCCGTCAACCGTGCTGGAGGGGGTCTCTCTGGTGGACGTGACCGACGACCGACTGGGGGAGGACGGCAGCACCCTGCTGGAGTTCTCCTATGTTGCGGTGACGGTGACCTGCAGCGACGAGGCCGTGACCGCCGCCATCCAGGCCGACCTGGACAGCGAGCTGGAGGACCTGCTGGCCTCGGCGGACGAGCTGACCGAGACCCGGAGCCAGGAGGGCAGCGACGGCGGGGCCTACTCCCTGAGCCAGACGGTGGAGATTGAGCGGCAGGACGGCCAGGTGCTGACCCTGCTGACCCTGACCGCCGCCTACACCGGCGGGGCCCACGGCAGCACGGTCTACACCCCCCTGTGCTACGACCTGACCACCGGGGCCAGAATCACCCTGGCCGACCTGAGGGACGGGGTGGCGGACACCTGCGCTGAGCTGATCGTCCGCCTCTGCGACAACATCCAGGCCGCCGGAGAGAATCCCCTCTTTGACGACTATGCCGACACCGTTTCGGACTATGTGGTGCTGGACAGCTGCTTCTACCTGGGGGAGGACGGTGTGGTCTTCCTGGCCGGAGAGTACAGCATCGGCCCCTACGCCATCGGCAACACCCGTTTTCTGATCTCCTACAACGACCTGCCGGAGCTGAATCAGCAGTACGTCAGGGAGACGGACGCCGTCACCTGCGCGGAGATGGCGGACGGCTCGGTTTATACCCTGTCTTAACAGGATTTTGCAAGCCGCCCATCCCGGCAGGGATGGGCGGCGCTGCGCTGCGCGCTGCAAGAATTTTCTCCCCTGTGCTTGTCACTTTTTCCCGGATATGCTATACTTCTTTATCATGGAACAAAATGCCCTCAGGCATTGCACTAGGAGGAACCCGGTTTGAAACGTCAGGCAGTATTGATTCCCCAGGAGGAGATTGACCGGCAGCTGGCCATCTGCGACCAGATCGCGGCCCAAAACGCCGCCTCCCCCGCCCCGAAGCTGGCCATGGTGGACACCTACGGCTGCCAGCAGAACGAGGCAGACTCCGAGCAGATTCGGGGGATGCTCTCCCGCATGGGCTACGGCATGACCGCCAGCGAGGAGGAGGCGGACGTCATCGTCATCAACACCTGCGCCATCCGGGAGCACGCGGAGATGCGGGTGCTGGGCAACGTGGGGGCCCTGTCCCACACCAAGCGGAAGAAGCCGGAGCAGATCATCTGCCTCTGCGGCTGCGCCATGCAGGAGCCCCACATGGAGGAGAAGATACGGAAATCCTACCGCTATGTGGATATGGTGTTCGGCCCCCACGCCCTGTACCGGTTCCCGGAGCTGCTGCAGCAGGTGCTGGACTCCCGCCAGCGGGTGTTCGCCACGCCGGACGTGGACGGCTACATCGCCGAGGGCCTGCCGGTGCAGCGCCAGGGGACGCTGAAAGCCTGGGTGTCCATCATGTACGGCTGCAACAACTTCTGCACCTACTGCATCGTGCCCCACGTCCGGGGCCGGGAGCGGAGCCGCGCGCCGGAGCTGATTTTGCAGGAGGTCCGGGAGTTGGCCGACCAGGGCTATAAGGACATCACCCTGTTGGGGCAGAACGTGAACAGCTACGGCAAAGACCTGGGGCTGGATATGAACTTCGCCGGCCTCCTCCGGGCCTGCAACGCCATCCCCGGCGACTTCCAGATCCGCTTCATGACCAGCCACCCCAGGGACGCCAGCCAGGAGCTGTTCGAGACCATGGCCGCCTGCGAAAAGGTGGCCCCCCAGCTCCACCTGCCCTTCCAGTCCGGCTCCAGCCGGGTGCTGAAGGCCATGAACCGGCACTATGACCGGGAGACCTACCTGGATGAGGTGCGGCGGCTGCGGGCGCTGATTCCCGACATTGTGCTGACCAGCGACGTCATCGTGGGCTTCCCCGGGGAGACCCAGGAGGAGTTTGAGGAGACCCTGTCCCTGATTCAGGAGGTGGGGTTCGACGCCCTGTTCACCTTCATCTTCTCCCCCCGGAAGGGCACCCCGGCAGCGGAGATGGACGACCCCATGCCGAAGGAGCAGAAGAGCGCCAACTTCCAGCATCTGCTGGAGGTGCAGAACGACATTTCCGCCCAAAAACACGCCGCCTATGTGGGCCGAACCCTCCGGGTGCTGGTGGACGGGGTGAACACCCAGGACAAAAACCACAACCTCACAGCCCGCACCGACGGCGGGCGGCTGGTGCATCTGAACGGGCCGGAGGAGCTGATCGGCACCCGGCAGCAGGTGAAGATCGTGCGGTCGTCCACCTGGGCGCTGTTTGGGGAGTTGAGCTGTTAGCACCCCTCCGACGTTTTGCGCCGCATTCTCTTTCAGGGCAACACCATCAATTCAGGATGCAATCTGTCCTGAGTTGAGGAGCATCGCGTAGCCTTACAGTCAGATTTCCAAGACCAAAGGGCAACAAAATTGCACGTTCCGCCCGCCTTTGGCATAGGGAGCGCAGCGGAAATGCCGCTTGACGGCGGGGCGGAACGGCAATCCCCGCCAGCCGCCATCGGCGGCAGTCTCACCACCTGAAAGTTACTTCGTCTGTTGCCTGACAGACCACCTAATAGACCAGACAGCGCGAAGCCCCAGCGGGACAGGAGAGGGGTTCTTAGGCGGATTTTGCGTAAAAAATATGCCGGGGGCATATTTTTAGCAAAATCCTGAGCCAGCTTGCTGGCGAAGCCACTAAAAAGAGTAGGTAGTGCCTTAAAGTTCCTGATAACGTAGGAGCCCCGAGCTTCCCCTTAAGCCGCCTTCTTTCCCCCCATTTCTTGGCGGAGCAAGAAATGGGGCCCCCGGAGGGAAACCACCTATTTCCTTTATCAATCCTTGTCTAAGGAGAGCAACACCTCCACGCAAAGTACATCATTATAGCAATCATCAAAAATGTTATCAGTAATTTGACGCATGGAACCATCCCTT
>JAJQBL010000067.1 GCA_021203325.1 Clostridiales bacterium
GGTGCTGACTGCCGTGATGGCGATCATCATGATCGCCGGCTTCGTTGGAAACTATTTCGGCGGCATTTATGCCACCACGGTGAATATCTACCTTGGCACGTCCACCTATAAAGTCGTGGACGGCAACGACGATGCCGTGTACTTTACCAGCGACTTCTCCAGCCAGGAAGAGCTGGAGGCTTACGAAGCGGAGCTTTGCGCCACTGTGGAAGCGGAAGGCGCAGCCCTGCTGACCAACGAGAACAACGCGCTGCCTCTGGCGTCCGGCGCCAAGGTCAGCCTGTTCGCCCGTGGCTCCGTGGATCTGATGTACGGCGGCACCGGCTCCGGCTCCGTTGACACCAGCGCCGCCCCCACGCTGCTGGAGGCCCTGACCACCTACGGCATCGAGGTCAACCAGACACTGTGGGATTGGTACGTGTCCGTGGCGGACAGCTACAGCCGCGTGACCCCCGCCGCCATCTCCGACGTGCTGGAGGCCAACACCCAGTACGCCGTCAACGAGGCTCCCTGGTCTGAGGTAGAGGCCGGCGCCGGCGATTCCTTTGCTGAGTACGGCGACGCCGCCATCGTGGTGTTCTCCCGCTCCGGCGGCGAGGGCGCTGACCTGCCTGCCGGCGATACCGGCGCTGACCTGTGGTACAGCTCCGGCTCCGAGGGCGACGGCAACTATCTGGCCCTCTCCGCGGAGGAGCTGGAGCTGCTGGCCGGCTTGAAGGAACTGAAGGATGAGGGCGTGTTCCAGTCCATCATCGTCCTGCTGAACACCTCCAACGCCATCGAGCTGGACTTCCTGGACCCTGACGTCTGCGGCGTGGATTACGGCGTGGATGCCTGCATGTGGATCGGCGACGTGGGCCAGACCGGTGCCAACGGCGTGGCGCAGCTCCTGTCCGGCGCAGTTTCTCCCTCCGGCAGCCTGGTGGATACCTATTGGTATGACAACCTGGCCAACCCCGCTGTGACCAACTTCTACGCCAGAGAGTATCCCAACGCCTCCGACTACGGCTTCTCCTCTGACGACGCCGACTACGGCAACCAGGCCATGTACAGCGTCTATCAGGAGGGCATTTACCTGGGCTACCGTTACACCGAGACCCGCTATGAGGACGTGGTGATGGGCACCGCCAATGCCGGCGACTTTGACTATGCCTCCACCGTGGCCTATGCCTTCGGTTATGGCATCAGCTATACCACCTTCGAGTACAGCGATTATTCCATGACCGCCACCGATGACGGCTTTGAGATCACTGTCACTGTCACCAACACCGGCGACACCTACTCCGGCAAGAAAACCGTTCAGGTTTACTTCCAGAGCCCCTACACCGATTATGACAAGGCCAACGGCATTGAAAAGGCCAGCGTAGAGCTGTGCGGCTATGCCAGGACCGACACCCTGGCCCCCGGCGAGTCCGAGACGGTCACCATTACGGTGGACAAGTCCGAGCTGCGGACCTATGACTCCAACAACGCCCAGACCTACATTCTGGACGCCGGCGATTACTACTTCACCGTCGGCAACGGCTCTCACGACGCCATCAACAACATCCTGGCCGCCAAGGGCTACACCACTGCGGACGGCATGACCGCCGACGGCGACACCTCTCTGGTCGCCACCTGGACCCAGGACACTCTGGACACCGAGATTTTCGCCACCTCCGAGGCCACCGGCACTGCCATCACCAACCTGTTTGACGAGGCCGACCCCAACAAGGCTTCCTACAGCCCCGGCGAGGTCACCTGGCTGTCCCGTTCCGACTGGGAAGGCACCTATCCCACCGGCACCTTCGACCTGACCATGAACGATGAGCTGGCGGCTGAGCTGGCCACCACCCGTTACGATTCCTCCGAGGTGGAGGAGATGGATATGCCCACCCTGGGGGCGGACAACGGCTTGAACCTGTCCTCCATGATCGGCAAGGACTACGACGACCCCGATTGGGATCTGCTGCTGGATCAGCTGACCTATTCTGAGATGGTGGAAACCATCACCCTGGGCTTCCACAACACCAAGCAGGTCAACTCCGTCTCCAAGCCCGCCACCAGCGACGAGAACGGCCCCCAGGGCCTGACCGCCTCCCTGACCGGCGGCGACTCCGCCATGTGCTACACCTCTGAGGACGTAATGGCGGCTACCTTCAACGATGAGCTGATTTATCAGGTTGGCCTGTGCATCGGCGAGGACTGCCTGGGCCACGGTTACTCCGGCCTGTACGGCCCCGGCATCAATATGCACCGCACCGCCTATTCCGGCCGTAACTTCGAGTATTACTCCGAGGACCCCTACATTGCCGGTACCATCTGCGCCTCTGAGGTGCAGGGCATCCAGTCCAAGGGCGTCTATGTCTATCTGAAGCACGTCGCCCTGAACGACTCCGAGACCAGCCGTGAGGGCGTCAGCACCTGGCTCAACGAGCAGGCTGCCCGTGAGATCTATCTGGAAGTGGCCGACAAGGCCATCGTGGACGGCGGCGCCTGGTGCGTCATGTCCGGCTTCAACCGCTGGGGCGCTTACTGGTGCGGCGAGTACTACAACCTCCAGACCGCTTACCTCCGGGATGAGCTGGGCCTCCAGGGTATGTCTCTGACCGACTTCTCCGGCTACAGCCACTACATGGATCTGCCCGATGCCCTGATCGGCGGCACCGACATCTATGACAGCCCTGCAACGCTGATCCATACTGCTGACGCTTACGCAGCTGCCTATGATGAGAATGACCCCTACATGATTCAGGAAATGAAGGACGCCATGCACCGCATCCTGTATACCGTGGCCAACTCCAACGCCATGAACGGCTGGGATGAGAATACCTACATCAAGACCGTCACCCCCTGGTGGCAGATGGCCGTCTATGCAATCATTTGTGGTCGGCATTGTGGGTACGATTGCCTGCGCGGTGATGCTGGTTCTGGCCATCCGCAGGAGAAATGCCGCAAAGGCCGCAAAGTAACTTCGCAGAAATCTCCTTTCAATCCCTGTCCCTCCCCGGAGGGGCAGGGACCGCCCACACTCTGACAGTTTTGAGGTGAATCCTATGAGCGAAGAAACTAAAACAGCGCCTGCCGGCATGAACCGCGCGAAAATGTATCAGTTGGTGCTGTTCCCCATGAACAACGGAGCCACCAACGTCTACTTTGTCCTGGTGCTGTCCTATGTGGCCCAGTTCGGCTCCAGCGTGCTGCAGCTGGGGATGTTCGCGTCCATCATGGTGACGGTTATGCGTGTGACCGACGCCATCACCGACCCTGTTATCGGCGCGCTGATGGATCGCACCAGCACCAGAATCGGCAAGTTCCGTCCCTTTATGATTCTCGGCAGCGCCATTATGGCGGTCAGCGTCCTTATAATGTATGTGCTGCTGCCCTTCATCCCGGAGAGCATGATGGCCCTGCGGTACATCGGCTTCGTGGTCGTTTACTTCATCTGGGTGATTGGCTACACCTTCCAGACCTCCTGCACCCGGGCCGGGCAGACCGTGCTGACCAACGACCCCAACCAGCGGCCCCTGTTTACCATTTTCAATACTGTCGGCTCCCTGCTGGGCATGGGCGTTATGCAGTTCATGATCCCCATCATCAAGAATATGTACAATGTCTATGACGATGCCGGCAACCTGCTGACCTCCGGCTACGCCCGTCCGGAGCTGTACCGCGTGATTGCTCCGATTGGCATCGTGGTGTCAGTCCTCCTGACCATCCTGGCTATCATCGGCATCGCCGGGAAGGACCGCCCCGAGTACTATGGCGTCGGCGGCGGCAAGCAGGAGAAGGTCAAGGTCTCCGAGTATGTGGAGATCATTAAGAGCAATAAACCCATGCAGCGGCTGATGGTGGCCGGTGCAGGCTGTAAGCTGGCTCTGGCCATCGCCACCAACACCACGGTGTTGCTGGCCCTCTATGGCATCTTGATGGGCAACTACGACAGCCTGTACCTGCCTATGATGGTTCTGGGCTATGTCTGCTCGGTGCCATTCTTCGTGATGTCTGCCCGCACCTCTCAGAAGTTGGGGCAGAAGGCATCCCTGACCCGATATGTCTCCGTGGCACTGATTTGCTACGTCGGCGTGCTGGCCCTCCTGCTGCTGTGCGACCACACCAGCGGCAGCGCCCTGACCCTGTCCTTCCCCTACAATGGCGGCGGCGCCATCAATTTGTACACCATCCTGTTCATCCTCTGCTTCGGCATCGGCTACGGCGCATATTACGCTACGGCGGATATGCCCATCCCCATGGTGGCGGACTGCTCCGACTACGAGACCTATCGCTCCGGCAAGTACATCCCCGGCATTATGGGAACGCTGTTCTCTCTGGTGGATAAGCTGGTGTCCTCTCTGGCCCAGACCCTGGTGTCGATTATCTTCCTGATCTGCGCGGGGCTCAGCGAGCTGCCCACTGACGCCACCCCCTACTCCGGCGGCATCAAGGTGGCGGTCATCGTCATGTTCTGCGTCATCCCCATGCTGGCCTGGGCGGCCACCCTTTGGGCCATGCACGGCTACAGCCTGACCGGCGAAAAGATGAAGGAAATTCAGGCCGTCAATGCCAAGCGCAAGGAAGAGGTCGCGAACGGCATGACCCTGGAGGACGCCATGAAGAAGTGGCCCGGCGAGGACTGAGTCCGCTTCCGGCACAGAATCCTTCCAGCGCCCTCCATAGCATTAAACGGAGCGGCTGCGCTTTTCGGAGCGCAGCCGCTCTTTTGCGCCGCTGCGCTTTGACGGAGAGGGGCCGGGGGTTCCCCTTCCGGAAGAAACAACCGGTCTGGAAACAAATCCGCGGTTGATAAACCTGCGCGGTTGTGGCATAATAGAATCAATAATGAGCTTGACATCCAGGAGCGTTCCGCATGAAAAAAGGTTGGCAGGCTGTGACGGCGTTGGCGCTGGCTGTGCTCTGTGGCAGTATTCTGACGCCAACCGCGGCCGCGGTAGAGCTTGATTTCAATGGTATATATGAGCATCCGGTGCGGGTGGCGGTGGGCGCAGTCTGCCTTGTGGCGGCTGTGGCGCTGCTGCTCTATCGTGTGCTGCGGCATCCCATGGACAAGGCCAGACGGTCCCGCAGCTATGGCGGGGACAAGGGGGCCAGGGGCCCGTCGATGGAATCCTATCGCCGGTCCCGCCGGAAAAAGAGAACACCCGGCGGCGGCGTGTTCGGCTTGCTGCTGCCCAGCTACAAGGGCAGGAGGCAGGGGCGGTCCGGGCCGTCGGTGTCTGTGGCGGCGCCGGAGCGCTATCGCACGGTGAAGCGCCGCCGTACCCCATCGCCCATTCGGGGCTTCTCCAATCAATCCTATAAGGGCGGCGGCAGCGCGGCGGGCTCCGCCAACCCCCGCACGATTTTACCGGACAGCTACAAAGCGCCCTGGGGGAGCAAAAACCGCTACGGCACCCTCCGCCTGAAAACGGGCGAAGCGCGACACAAAGGCGGCGGCAGCGCGGCAGACTCCGCCAACCCCCGCACGATTTTACCGGACAGCTACAAAGCGCCCTGGGGCAGCAAAGGCCGTTACGGCACCCTCCGCCTGAAAACGGGCGAAGCGCGGTACAAAGGCGGCGGCAGCGCGGCAGGCTCCGCCAACCTCCGCACCTCCCAGCCGGACAGCTACCGGGAGCCCTGGGGCGGGAAGAAGCGCTACGGCGGATTTTCCCTGCCCGCCCTTCCGATTCCCTACCTGGGCCGGAGGAAGGGGGCGGATTCCACCGTAAAAGGCCCCCACATACCGGCCAGCCACACCGGAAAGGGGATTCTCCGTCCCGCCCCGGCGAAGGTCACCGTAGCGTTGCCGGAACGCTACCGGGAGCGGTTCGGTTTGCGGCGGCGCTACGGGATGAAAAATCCCCGGGATGAGATACCGATTTACCACGGCGGGAGCCATGTGCTCCGGTCGGCCAGGGTGGCGCTGGCTACGCCCATGAGTTACCGGGAGCCCTGGGGCAGCAAACGGCGGTACGGGACGCAGACCGTTATGGACTGGCTGCCTGTTTACCGGGGCAGCGTCTCCATCACCAGGAGCAGGCACGCCTACCCCGCCGTCCCCCTGAGCTATCGGGAGCCGTGGGGAAGGAAGGCCCGCTACGGCAAGGGTGCCCTCCCCTATGCGCTGCCCCAGAGCCATCGGGAGCCCCAGGGGATGCAATTCCGCTACGGCAGGGGTGCCGTCCCCTGTGAAGTGCCGCTGAGTTACCGGGAGCCCTGGGGGAGGAAAGCCCGCTACGGCGAGGGTGCCGTCCCCTGCGCGCTGCCCCGGAGCCATCGGGAGCCACAGGGGATGCAATTCCGCTACGGCAGAGGAGCCGTCCCCTGTGAAGTGCCCCTGAGTTACCGGGAGCCCTGGGGAAGGAAGGCCCGTTACGGCAGGGGGGCTGTTCCGGAGGAGCTGCCCCTGAGCTATCGGGAGCCCTGGGGAAGGAAGGCCCGTTACGGCAGGGGGGCTGTTCCGGAGGAGCTGCCCCTGAGCTATCGGGAGCCCTGGGGGTTCCTGCGCCGCTACGGTGCGGGGGACCCGCTGGAGCGGACGGCCCTGCCGCTGCCCCTCCCCTACCTGGGGGGCAGCACCACCACCGCAAAGGAGCCGTGGATCGACCCGGACACGGGGCAGCTGGCGGAGCCGGTGCAGCCCAGCCGGAAGCAGTACGGCAACAGGCGCTATGGTGGGAAGCTCTACGGCGGACGCATCGTCCGCTACCGGGAGGAGGAGCCGCCGGACAGCAGCACCGTCCTGCACGACGAGGAGGACGGCCTCCAATCTGTGGCGCAGTCCGATGCCACAGATACCACGGATACATAAAAAGCGGCAGGAAACCGGTTCCTGCCGCTTTTTTTGCGAAATCAAAGGTTAATAGCCCAAATCCTCACCAACCAGAATGACGTGGATTCTGCCCTCCGGCTTGCAGTGGCGGGTGATGACCGTCTGGGCGCAGATGCAGTCCGGGCTGTGGCAGTCCCCGCACCTGCCGGTGGCGGCGCAGGGGGTCTCCCGGCCAAGGCGGATGGCGTTGATGGGGGCGGCGACGTGGTGGATACGCTCGATGGCGGCGGCCTCGTCTTTGCACACCTTATTCATCCCCGCCACCACAACGACCTTTTTGGGGCCGAACAGGAGCATGGCCAGGCGGTTTCCGTTGCCGTCCACGTTGACCAGCTTCCCGTCCAGAGTGACGGCGTTGGTGCTCATGAAAAAGACGTCCGAGCCGAAGGACTGCTGATAGATCTGCTGCCGCTCCTCCTCGCTCCGGGCGGTGCGGCGGTCGATCAGGGTGCAGCCGGAGGCCTCCGCCGCCGGGAAGAAGCCGATCTCCTCCAGGGTCATGCTGCCCCCGAAGGAGACGGAGACGCCGGGCCGCAAAAAGGTCTGCACCTGGGCCAGGGCTTCCGCACGGTCGGCGGCGTAGGCGCCGGTCATGCCGTGCCGCTCCAGCTGGGTCAGGATGGCCGCGGCGGTGATGGTGTTATACTGTTCACGAGGGGTCATAGGGATGCTCCTTCCTGCGTCAAAACGCATTGCAATTTGATACCATTTTAGCACAGGAAGGAGGGGATTACCAGCGGCAATTTCTGCCGCCGGATGGGTTCGGGGCGGAAGGGCTGCGCCGGGACGGCGGCTCTTTACAGCCCCATGGCGTCGGTGATGTTGTCCATCACATCGGCCACCGCGCGGATGGTCTTTCCGGTGTGGGTGTTCTTCAGCAGCCGCTGGCGCTTCGGGGTCATGGCGATGCCGATGGCGGTCCCCACGGCCACGCCCAGGCCCATGCCCCGCAGAAAGTTCGTTTTGGTCATACCTGCTCACCTCTCTTTCCGCCCTTAGTATGGCCCGCGGGAGGGAAAACGCCGGTGGAAAATGCCACCGAAGCAGCCAGCGGTCTCCACCTTTTTGAATTTTTTGTAAATACGAAACTGCCGCTGGTGCGCAGAATCGTTTTGTGCTATAATAACGCCAAACTGCCCCGGCAGGCGGGGCACAATAAACACCCTGCGGCTGTCCCGGCACTCTGACGGCCGGGCTGTCCGGAAAGGATGGGAAGAAAATGAAGCAAAAGACAAAATGGACGATTTCCATCGGCCTGGCCGTCGCCGGGCTGGCGGCGGCGGCCCTCCTGGTGGCGGTGTTTGTCAGCCGGCTGGTGGGCGGTATCCTGCTGGCGGTGCTGGCTGTGGCGGGCATCGTTGCCTTCTATAGCAGGAGGTTCCTCTCCGGCGAGACGGCGGTGCGGGACTCCTGGAAGGTGAAAACGGGCAAGTACCTGTCCGGCGACCAGGAGCTGCACGTCTCCTCCTTTGCCGCCTCCTGCAAATCCGACCTGGACATTCTGCAAATCGTCCCCGACGAGGCGGAGGAGAAGGGCTTCACCTACTATGACCGGCAGGTGCAGGAGCGTCTGGCGGCGGCCATCGTCAAGCTGTCCTCCCAGGGGCGCTATACGCTGGAGAAGCCTCTGGCCATCCTGAACCCCTTCGGCACGGCGGGGAACAGCCTGTATCTGTCCTTCACCACCACCTTCCAGGGGCAGGTACGGTACACCATCCATGTGGACCGGGAGGACATCCCGGACTACACCGCCCGGGCCAACGACGGGGACGGGGCCACCACCCGCCACGAGTTCCAGATCATCGGCCTGGTGCCGGGGATGAAGAACCATGTGACCCTGGAGCTCATCGGCCCCAAAGGGCGGCTGGTCAACGACATGGCCTTCACGGTGGAGATGCCAAAGCCGGTGTCCGAGTACCAGGTGAAGCTGGACTATCAGGAGGGGGAGAGCGCCGCCCCCCTGTCCTCCGGCCTGTACACCCTGGTTCGGGTGGGGGGTCACAACGGCTACGCCTTCTTCTATGACAACAGCGGGGTTTTGCGCTATGAGATGGTGCTGGAGGGGTACAGCCTGGACCGCATCCTCTGGTACAAAGGGCAGATGCTCACCTGCGTCTCCGCCTTTAAGCTGGCCCAGTTCAACGCCCTGGGGCAGGCGGTGGCGGTGTACCCCCTGGAGGGCTACGAGATGCATCACGACATGGCGCTGAAGGGGGACGAGCCGAAGGTGCTGATTCTGACCAGCGACGTGGGCGAGGTGAACGACGTGGAGGACCTGCTGGTGGAGCTGGATTTGGAGACCGGGGCCGTGACCCAGCTGCTGGACTTCAAGGACCTGTTCCGCTCCTATTATGAACAGGAGACCTCCACCATCACGCCCCAGGATGCGTTTTTCTGGATGGCGGGGAAGAACGACTGGCTCCATCTGAACACGATTCAGTATATCCCGGAGGGCGACAGCATTGTCGTCAGCTCCCGTGAGACCTCCACCATTATCAAGGTGGTCAAGATTCACACCGCGCCGGAGATCGGCTACCTCATCGGTGACCCGGCGTTCTGGCAGGATACGGACTTTGCCCGTTACTCCTACACCCCGGTAGGGGACTTTGTCCCCCAGTACGGCCAGCACACGGTGGAGTATCAGCCGGACAGCGCGCTCCCTGAGGGGCAGTACTATCTGCGGCTGTACAACAACAACTATTGGGCCAACAGCACCCGCCACGGCTGGAAGCCGCCCAGACTGCCGGACAGCGTGGGGACGGTGCTGGCCAGCGGCTCCCTGACCTCCCAGATGTACCGTTATCTGGTGGACGAGAAGGCCGGAACCTTCTCTCTGGTCTTCTCCTTCGACGTGCCCTATTCCAGCATCGTCTCCAACGTCACCCCGCTGGAGGGCAACTACATCTGCAACAGCGGCACCGCCAAGGTGTTTGGTGAGTACGACGGGGAGGGCAGGCTGATTCGTCAGTTCGCCTATGAGTGCGGCCTGCAAACCTACCGGACGCCGAAGGACACCTTCGTCGGCTTCTGGTTCCGGTGAGGGGTGCGGCGGAAGAAACTCCAACGCTTTCTGTCAGAACTGTTTCGTCGCCCATCCCGCCACGGCAGCAGCCGGCGGCGGAGTGGGCGACGTCGTATTCTTTGGTTGAAATTATTTTTCACTTAAAAAGACGCCCCATCCCTGTCAGACGGGACGCCGCCGGCGTCCTCCGGCGACAGGTCGGGGTCCGTATCCGCCCCGCCGTCGGGGGCCGCGGCATCCTCCGCGATGCTGACGGACAGGGCCCCGTCCTCCGGGCGGGGGCTGTCCCCTCCGGCGTCGTTACAGGAGGAAAAAAGCAGGGCCAAAAGGAGCGCCAGCGGCAGGAGCAAAAGGCTTTGCAGGTTCATGGTGACCTCCTATTCTCTGATGGGCAAATTCCACCTCTATTGTATCGAAGAATGGGCTACAGCGGGATTAAGGAACCTCTGAACAAATGAACTTCGGCGTCTTGCGGTAAATTTCCGCCATAAATGCGTTGCAAGCGCTTGAAATCCGTCAGGATTACCCTCAGGGGGTATGCCCGCGCCTAACGGCGCTCCTGATCCTGCGCACTTGCGCCTTTTTCTGACGAAAATTTCCTCGCAATCCGCTCTCGTCCATTTATTCAGAGGCTCCTTAAGATTTTATGAAGATTTTGGGGAGAATATGCGCCGTCGGCAACCGGCCCCGCCGAAAAAAAAACCGGTTGACAGCCGGCCCAATCCATTCTATGATAACGGGAGAACAGTCCGGGGAGGGATTCCATGGAAGCACGCAAAACCGGCCGGCCCGCGCCCGGCTTCAACCAGAACCAGCTAAAGCTGATCGCCGCGGCCACCATGCTGGTGGACCACATCGGGGCGGAGCTGCTGCCCGGGGTCATCGCCCTGCGCATCATCGGGCGGCTGTCCTTCCCCCTGTTCGCCTACTTCATCTACGAGGGCAGCCGGTACACCCACGACCGGCGGGCCTACCTGACCCGGATGCTGGGGCTGGGCCTTCTGTGCGTGGCGGTCTACTATGTCTATGACGGGGTGATTTATGGCAACGTGCTGATCACCTTCTCCCTGTCCATCTGTGTGCTGTACGCCGTCCAGGAATGGAAACGGCGGCGGGACGGGCCCAGTCTGGCGGTCGTGGCCCTCTGCCTCCTGGGGGCGTACCTGCTGTGTCTGTTCTTTACCGTGGACTACGATTTCCTGGGGGTGCTGCTGCCGGTGTTTGCCGAGCTGTGCAGCCTGCCGCCGGAGGTCTGCGCCCGCCTGCCCCAGGTTCTGCGGGAGCGGCTGCCCCTGCTGGGCTTCGGCGTGGGGCTGGCGCTGCTGTCGTGGGAGACGGGGTGGGTGCAGCCCTACAGTCTGCTCTCCCTGCTCCTGCTGCTGGCCTACAACGGGCAGCGGGGCAGCCGAAACCTGAAAAACTTCTTCTACTGGTTCTACCCGCTGCACCTGCTGGCCATCGGCGGGGTCAGTATGCTCCTATCCTGACGCAAAATCATCCAAAACGGACGCTTTTCCTTGACAGACGGCTCAAATGCTGCGAAAATAAAAGGCAGCCCGCCGCCGATGCGCGGCAGGCGTCCTTCCGAGAGAAAGAATGGAGGCTATTCCCATGAAACGAAGAATCATTGCCCTGCTGCTGGCGCTGGCCACAGCCTGTTCCCTGACCGCCTGCGGGCAAAGCGCGGACAGCGACACCTCTGACGGCGCAGCGTCGTCCGCCAGCGCATCCACCGAGGCGGAGTCCGCCTCCGGCTCTGACCTCTCCAGCGAGGAGGAGGCGATTCTGGCCGCTGTCCCCGCAGAGGCCAGGGAGGACTGCGTATCCTACCTGACCGACGGCGTCATGAATAATGACACCGTGGTCATCTCCCTGGACGGGGCGGAGGTCACGGCGGATATGTTCATTTATTATCTGAGCTACTATGAGACGTACTATATGCTGATGTTCTCCCTCTACGGCTATGACATCAGCCTGGATGACGCCTACAGCGACGATATGACCTATTCCGACTTCTTCGTCCAGATGGCGGAGTACGCCTCCCTCCAGATGGTGGTGGCCCGCAAGCTGGCGGAGGACGCCGGGGTCACGCTCTCCGAGGAGGACCAGGCCGACATGGAGGACGCCCTGGCGGACCTGCTGGAGTCTGACCTGCTCTATCTGGGGTCCAACCTGAGCGCGATGGAGAAGATTTTCATCTGCACCACTTATGGCAACAACTATCAGTCAGCGGTTTACGGCGAGGGCGGCTCCGAGGAAATTACGGATGAGATGGCCGAAGAATACGCCGAGGAGAACGGCTACTATAACTGCCGGTACATTCTGTTCAACGGCATGGATTTGGAGGACGATGAACTGGAGGAAGTCCATGCTGAAGCTCAGGCCTGCTACGAAGCCCTCTCCCAACTCAGCGGCGACGAGCTGGTGGAGGAGTTCCAAGCTCAGCAGGCGGAACTGAATGAGGACGGCGACGCAGAGGAGTGCTACGTCAGTCCCTCCAGCAGCCTGTCCTTCGGTGATACAGTGCTGGCCCTGGAGGAGTATGAGGTGGGCATCACCGACGCCACCGACTACGGCTACTTCGTGGTGCTCCGCCTGCCCCTGGGGGAGGAGAACCTGTCCAGTGTGCGGCAGGACTACGCCGACGACCTGTTCAGCGCCGCCATCAGCGAAGCTGCCTCCGCCGCCGACGTCACCTATGCGGACGTGCTGGAGGAGCTGGACTATGCCGCATTCTTTGACGCCCTGGCCGCCCTGCAGGAGACCATCAACAGCGCGTCGTAATGCCCCGAGCCCGGTGCTGTTCATAAAGGCTTTACAATTTTTTCTAATTCTGTTCAAGAACAGGCGGGGCCTCCGTGCTATGATAATACCGTAATCAAGAGTTCTTCTTTTTTCTCCTCTCTTTTTCTTTTCCAAGCGAAGGGCCGCCTCACAGCTGTGGGGCGGCCCTTTGTGGTTTTGTCCATTTGTCCAAAGGAAAGGGAAAAATCACGGATTGCAACTGACGGGGCATTGTGCTATACTCATCTCCGCAAACGGGTGAACATCTGAGAGAGAGGGAATCGGCTGTGTTATTTTCAAAGCAGGATTTAAAGAAACTGATCGGGCCGCTGCTGCTGGAGCAGGCCCTGGCCATCACGGTGGGCATGATCGACACCATGATGGTGTCCTCCGTGGGGGAGGCGGCCATCTCCGGGGTCTCCTTGGTGGATATGATCAACAACCTGATTTTTGCCGTGCTGTCGGCGCTGGCCACTGGTGGGGCCGTGGTCACCTCCCAGTACCTGGGGGGGCGGCAACCGGCAGGCTGCCTGCCGTTCCTCCCGGCAGCTGATCGTGTCGGTGGGGGCCATCACGGTGGTGATTGCGGCGGTGTTCCTGCTGCTGCACCGGCCCATCCTGCTGCTGTTCTTCGGCTCCATTGAGGCGGACGTGCTGGAGGACGCCATCACCTACCTGCTGATTACGGCGCTGTCCTTCCCCTTCCTGGCGGTGTACAACTGCTGCGCCGCCCTGTTCCGCTCCATGGGGAACTCTAAAATCACCTTTCAGGTTTCGGCGCTGATGAACGTCATCAACATCGTCGGCAACGCCGTCGGCGTCTATGCGCTCCATGCAGGGGTGGCGGGGGTGGCTGTGCCCACCCTGATTTCCCGGGCCGTGGCGGCGGTGGTGCTGTACCGGATGCTGAACAATCAGTCACTGACCATCCACCTCCTCCGGGAACCCTACCACTTTGAAAAGGACATGGTAGGAAAAATCCTGTACATCGGCATCCCCAGCGGCATTGAAAACGGCCTGTTCCAGCTGGGCCGGGTGCTGGTGGTCAGCATTATCTCCGGCTTCGGTACGGTGCAGATTGCGGCCAACGGGGTGGCCAACAGTCTGGACGCCATGGGCTGCATCGCCGGCCAGGCCATGAGCCTGGCGATGATCACCGTCATTGGCCGCTGTGTGGGGGCCGGGGATGAGGCCCAGGTGCGGTATTACACCAAACGGCTGCTGGGCATCACCTATGCCCTCACCGCCGTTCAGAATATCACGATTCTCCTGCTGCTCTCCCCCATCCTGTCCCTCTACGGGCTGGGGGCGGAGACCACGGAGCTGGCCCGGACGCTGGTGCTGATTCACGACGGCGTCGCCATGCTCCTGTGGCCGGCGTCCTTTGTGCTGCCCAATATGCTGCGGGCCTGCAACGATGTGCATTTTACCATGGGAATCTCCGTGTTCTCCATGGGGCTGTTCCGGGTGGCCTTCAGCTATGTTCTGGGGGCCCATATGGGGATGGGCGCCATCGGCGTCTGGATCGCCATGGTGATGGACTGGGTGTTCCGGGTCATTTGCTTTGTGAGCCGGTACCTGGCCGGAAGCTGGCGGAAGAAGGCGGGGCTGGCGGCGTGACAGGCTGTAAAACCTTTGCTCGCAAAAATGAAAGCACCTATTTGTCGGTGTTCCCATCGTCGGCAATTTTCCGTTCCATGTAAGATTGAACTTCCTTAAATGCGAAAAATCTGCCGTACTCGTACATTTTCATGCAAAGTATTCGTTCAATCTCCTGTAGCGCATCAATGAGGTTTTCGACATCCTTATTTTCGTCCTCGCCTAAACGTTCACTGATTTTTACTTTTAACGTATAGACCTGATTGTACAATTTTTCGCAGGGCTGGCCTTCTGCATACTGATTGTATACATATTGGCTTTCTTCCACCGGATATTCTTCCAAGTTGATGGAACCGGTTGCCAATTCGTAGACAAGCCCTTGCAATGCTTTATCCGAATCATTCATCGTTGTAATCCTCCCCTGACATCTTTGTGAAAAAGATTTGATGTGTATGCTCAAATAATATTTTAACACTAATTTGCTATAAATGCAACTTATAGTATAACATATATTATTTTACACGTTGTCGCAATCGAAATGGATTTCTCATAAGCTATATCCAAAGGGGATGTGTGCTTATGGAACGAAAATTCAGCAGAGAATATCAGAAGCTGGGCCTTAACATTGCCTATTACCGGAAGGAAAAGCATCTGTCACAGATTCAGTTGGCGGAGCTGGCAGACATCAGCAGGACCCATATGTCCAGAATCGAGAACAGCGACTGCGCCGTGTCGCTGGATGTGGTGTTCGGGATTGCCAGGGCGCTGGACATTCCTGTTTATAAGCTGTTTGAGTTCCGGTGAGGGAACCGCAGGAAAACAATGAAATAACCGAATAAACCCGCCCCGCGGCAGCCGCGGGGCGGGTTTTGTAGAGCGGACAGCTTCCTCACCTGTCCCATTTCTGAATCAGGGCGCGAATCTGGTCGGTGAACTTCGCCAGGTCCTTATTGGTGCCCCCCTTGTTTCTGCCGATGACCTCCAGCAGCTGCCGCCCGGCCTCCTCCAGCCGCCGGTAGGCGGGGGAGCCCTCCTGCCACTTGGGCTCCGACTTCTTTGGCGGAGCCACGCCCTTTTCCGTCACCACACCGGCGGCCAGGTCAAAGACCTCCCGCCACTCCGGGGCGTGGGCCCGGTAGCCCATCCGGTTCAGCTCCGATGCAAAGCCTTCGCAGACCGCCCCGTCCCCATGCACCACAAAGACCTGTGTGGGGCGGGGCCGGTCGAACTGGGAGACCCATCGGATGAGGGCATCATGGTCGGCGTGGGAGGACATGCCGTCCAGCTGGACGATGGAGGCCCGCACCGCCACGTCCTCCCCGAACAGCCGGACGTGCTCCTTCCCCTCCAGCAGGGCCCGGCCCAGGGTGCCCTGGGCCTGATAGCCCACGAACACGACGGCGCACTCCGGCCGCCAGAGGTTGTGCTTCAAATGGTGCCGAATCCGGCCCGCGTCGCACATCCCGGAGGCGGAGATGATCACTTTCGGGGTCATGTCGCTGTTCAGCGCCCTGGACTCCTCACTGGTCTGGGTCAGCCGCAGGTTGTCCACCTGGAACAGGGAGAGGCCGTCGTCCACCAGCTTCAAAGCGTCCTCGTCCAGGTAGCCGGTCAGGTCGCCGGAGAAGATCTGGGTGGCCTGGGTGGCCAGGGGGCTGTCCACCACCACCTCAAAGTCGGGCAGGGCGGTGACCAGCCCGGCCAGCTTGATCTCCCGGAGGAAATAGAGCAGCTCCTGGGTGCGGCCCACCGCGAAGGAGGGGATGATGACGTTGCCCCCCTGGGCGAAGGTGGTGTTCAGCACCTCCGCCAGTCTGGCGGTGTAGCCGGTGTGGGTGCCGTGGTTCCGGTCGCCGTAGGTGGACTCCATGATGACGTAGTCCCCGCCGGAGATGGGCTGGGGGTCCCGGATAATGGGCTGGTTCGTGTTGCCGATGTCGCCGGAAAAGACCAGCTTCCGGCTGATATCCCCCTCCCGGAGCCACAGCCCCACATAGGCGCTGCCCAGGAGGTGGCCCGCGTCCGTCATGCGGAACCGGACGCCCTCCCCCAGAGAGACCGTCTGCCCGTAGTCCACCGGCACCAGCAGCTTCAGCGCCGCCTCCGCGTCGGCAACGGTGTAGAGGGGCTCCACCGGCGCCTTCCCCGCCCGGCGGCCCTTCTGGTTGGCCCAGCCGGCGTCGCTCTCCTGGATGTGGGCGGAGTCCAGCAGCATGATGGCCAGCAGCTTGCAGGTCAGGGCGGTGGCGTAGATGGGGCCCCGGAAGCCCTCCTTCACCAGCAGGGGCAGGCGGCCGGAGTGGTCGATGTGGGCGTGGGTCACCAGGACGGCGTCAATCCGGCCGGCGGCGAAGGGGAACGCCTGATCATTCACCTCGTCCTTGCCCTGCTGCAGGCCGCAGTCCACCAAAATCTGCATCCCGCAGGCGGAGACGCAGTGGCAGGAGCCGGTGACGGCGTGGGCCGCGCCATAAAATCGAAGTTCCATAAAATCCCTCCTTCGGGAGACGGGCAGGCGTGCTGCCTGCCGGGATAAAATAGATTTGAAACTATTTTAATACATCTTTCTGGAAATGTCAACCGCTGGAAGCGGGGCTTATGGAAGGCATCCAGCGGCACAGGAGGCACAAATATTTCTATTTGAGGATAAAATATCCCATATTTTACAATTCTTTCACACAAAATCCCGGAAAGTATGGTATGATTGAAACCATTCTGAAGGAAAGGAGCTTCCGATTGACCAGCAAAGATCTTATCAAAGAAAAAATCAAAGAAGCCATTGCCTCCGTATTGCCCATCACCGTGGTGGTGGCGCTGCTGTGCTTCTTTTTCATCCCCGTCAGCACAGGGCTGCTGCTGTCCTTCCTGGTGGGCTCGCTGCTGCTGATCGTTGGCATCGGCCTGTTCACCCTGGGGGCGGACATGGCCATGTCCCCCATCGGGATGCACATCGGCGCGAAGATGACAAAAACCCGCCGCCTGTGGCTCATCCTGCTGCTCAGCTTTGTCCTGGGGGTGGCGGTGACCCTGGCGGAGCCGGATCTGCAGGTGCTGGCAGGCAACGTGCCGGGCATTGACACCACCGTGCTGATGTGGACGGTGGCGGCAGGGGTGGGGCTGTTCCTGATGCTCTGTATGCTCCGGGCGCTGTTCCACATTCCACTGCGGGGGCTGCTGCTTCTCAGCTACGGGCTGGTGTTCCTACTGGCCGCCCGCTCTGACCCGGACTTTCTGGCGGTGGCCTTCGACGCCGGAGGCGTCACCACGGGGCCTATGACGGTGCCTTTCATCATGGCTTTGGGCGTGGGCATCACCGCCATCCGCAGCGACGAGAACGCCAAATCCGACAGCTTCGGCCTGGTGGCCCTGTGCTCCGTCGGCCCGGTGCTGGCGGTGCTGATTTTGGGCTTCCTCTACCCGAACAGCACCGGCGGGGCGGCGGAGACCATCGTGCAGGACTTTGCCGACACCGTGGCCCTGGGCACCGGCTACCTGGCCAGCCTGCCCACCTATCTGGAGGAGGTGGCCACCGCCCTTCTGCCCATCTTCGCCTTCTTCCTGGCGTTTCAGGTGATGTCCCTCCGCCTGCAAAGGGCGCCCTTCCTGCGGATTCTGGCGGGGGTGCTGTATACTTATGTGGGGCTGGTGCTGTTCCTGACCGGTGCCAATGTGGGCTTCTCCTCCCTGGGCTATGTGCTGGGCGGGGCCATTGCGGAGAGCTGTTATCCCTTCCTGCTGGTGCCCCTGGCCATGCTGATGGGCTGGTTCATCATCAACGCGGAGCCTGCCGTCCATGTGCTGAACAAACAGGTGGAGGAGGTCAGCGCCGGGGCCATCTCCGCCGGGGCGATGAAGTGGAGCCTTTCCGTCGCCATCGCTGTGGCCACAGGGCTTGCCATGGTGCGGGTGCTGACAGGGGTTTCCATCCTGTGGTTCGTGGTGCCGGGGTATGTCATTGCGCTGGCTCTGTCCTTCTTCGTGCCGGAAACCTTTACCGCCATCGCCTTCGACTCCGGCGGCGTGGCCTCCGGCCCCCTGACGGCCACCTTCCTGCTGCCCTTCGCCATGGGGGCCTGCTCCGCCCTGGGCGGGAATATTATGACGGACGCCTTCGGCCTGGTGGCGTTGGTGGCCATGACGCCGCTGATCACGGTGCAGGTCATGGGCGCCGTCTATGTGGTGAAAACCCGGCGGGCCGCCGTCCGCCCGCCGGTGCCGGACTTTGCCGACAATGACGTGATCGAGCTTTGGGAGGTGTCTTAAACGGAACTCTACTATATCATCAGCATCATCGACCGGGACAGGGCCAGGGAAATGGCCGCCCTCTGCCGGGATACGGGGCTGAACCTGGTGCTTACCAATCTGGGGGAGGGCACCGCCACCCGGGAGCAGCTCTCCCTCTACGGCCTGGACCGCACGGAGAAGGCGGTGGTCAGCGCAGTGGCCGGGGCGGAGGCAAAGAAGCAGGTGTTCAAAGCCGCAAAACGGAAACTGTCCATCGACATTCCGGGCAACGGCATCCAGATGGCCGTCCCCGTGAAAAGCGTAGGCGGCGGCAGAACGCTGACCTATCTGACGGACAGCAAAGTACCCAACGGAGGTGTGCCGGATATGAAGTTTGAATATGAACTGATCGTTGCCATCCTGAACGAAGGCTATGCCGACAGGGTGATGGATGCGGCCAGGGCCGCCGGGGCCGCGGGCGGAACGGTGCTCCACGCCAGGGGCACCGGCGCGGGGGAGACGGAGCGGTTTTTCAGCGTGTCCCTGGCGGAGGAGAAGGATGTGATCTACATCGTCTCCACAGGGAAGGAGAAGGCGGCCATTATGCGCGCCATCAGCAGCCAGGCCGGGCCGGAGACCAAAGCGGGAGCCATCTGCTTCTCCCTGCCGGTGTCCTCGGTGGCGGGGCTGCGCCGGCTGGACGACGACGAATAAGACAGCAAAAAGAAGACCTCTGCGCAGCGGGCGAAAGGCCGCAGCTGCGCGGAGGTTTTTTGCCGGCCGGGGCTCACTTCACCCGCAGCCTGCCGCAGTTTTTGCACTTGCCGAATACGGAGAGCTCGCCGCCGCAGTGGAGGCAGCGGCCCGACCGCATGGGGTCATAGGGGGTGTTCTCAAAGGCGGTTTCCCCCACCTCCTCCACACCGCCGCCCTGGGTGTTCACCATTTTCAGGTTGATGCAGCCGGAGAAGGCCCCGTCCTCGATGAGCCGGACGCTGGCGGGGATGGTGATGGCTGCCAGTCGGCGGTTGTCCTGAAAGGCCCCTTCCTCGATCACCCGAATACAGTCGGGCAGGGTGAGAGAGGAGGCCCGGCCGGTGTACGCCACCAGCACCCCGTTGCGCACATCCAGATACTTCCAGCTTTGCAGGGAATGGTACAGCCGCTCTGTCCGCTCGTCCCCCACGCCCAGCTCCAGCGTCCGCCGTACCAGCCGCTCCGCATCGGTGAAGCTGCCCTCCTTGATGTACTGATCCACCAGCCTGGCCCACCGGGCCGCCTGGGCCGTCCGTTCCTGTTCTGCCGCCATGGTTCTGCCTCCCTTGTGTCGTTTTTGATACTATCATAGTACATGGTTCCGGGCCGTTTGTCAAACAAAACGGAGCGTTACCCCAAAAAACGGACACAGGATTTGACCGCCGGTGAAAGAGTACGGAAAAGAAGAAAGCAGGGCCTCCGATTCACCCCGCGGCCCTGGCGGCACCGGACAGGCGCCCCGCCAGGCTGCAAATGTTTGCCGCCGCATGGGGGTTGATGGGCGTCTCCGAGGGACTGTCGTTTCCACCGCCGCTCAGCAGCGCGTCACAGGCGGCAATCAGCTGCCGCCCCGGATAGGGGACCGCAATGCTCAGACCGCGCTGCCGGAAGAAGCGCATATTGGATACCTCACAGCCCGGAATGGGAGCGGTTTGGATCAGCGGGATGCCCGCCACTGCCGCCTCGGTGGAGGAGAGGCCGCCGGGCTTGGTGATGAGCAGGTCGCCGCAGAGGGTGAGCAGGCCGCACCAAAATCCGCCGTAGCGGAAGGCGTTGAAGGCCCCCGGATTTTGATCCGGGCTCTCCTCGATGGCGCCCTTCCGGTGAAACAGCCGCTCCGCCACCCGGGCAAACAAAACGGAACCGGACAGATAGCCGATGATTGTGTAAAAAATGGCTCGTTTCATCCAATATCTCTCCTCTTAATCTCCGCGGATATGGGGGTTTCCCCGCGCCGAAAAACAGAACGCAGGCTCGCCGGGTGCTGCCCCGACAGGCCTGCGCTGTCCGTTAGAAATGCCCGCCGTGAGGACCGCCGGGGCCGCCCATGGGGCCGCCGGGTCCGCCCATGGGGCCGGGGCCGGGGCCGGGACGTCTGGGGCGGCGGGGCCGGGTCAGCCAACGCAGAAGGCTGGCCCCCACGGCGACGCCTGCCACCGTTCCGGCAACTTTGGCTGCGTCAGACGCGGTAAACGAACCGGTGCCGCTGTTCGCCGCGGCGTTATTCGCGGCTGTTCCGGCAAGGCTGATACCGCAGTTGGAGCAGAATTTCGCATTCTCCGACAGCTCGGCCCCGCAGTTTTCACAATACTTGGCCATAGTGGAACACTCCTTTGCTGTTTGATAAGTAAAGTATAACACCCTTCCGGCATGGAAAACATGAACGTTCCGTGAACAAGCCTCCGCATTTATACCCCAATTTTGAACATTTGGGCAGTTTTTGTCTGCCACGTCAGGCCGGAGCGCCGCTGCCGGGTCTCCCGGAACACAAATATCCCCCGCCGGAAACCCGGCGGGGGATGGGGTTTGCTGCGAACTGGAAAGCCAGATGGGGTTCTGACGGCCTGTACCGGCGGTCAGCTGCGTGATGATTTTGCACCCATACTGATGCACGCCGTCTGTCAGAGGCTTCATCCCATCGATATAGGCTGTCCGGCGATGGAAATGGTCGTGGCATCGGCATCCGCCTCAAATTTGTTCTGCACCTGGGCCGCGCCGGTGGTAATCAGCCCGACGCCGCCTTTGGCCCCAGTCTGCTGTGCGCGCTGTATCTGTCGGACATCCAGCAGGGCTTTACGCTCTTTTCCCCGTACAACCGGTATGACCTGGATACCAGCGCCTCCAGGGGCATCAAACTCCAAGTCGAAATCGTGAGAAAGGGACAGAAAACAGGGGAAATCAGAGCCGGCGACCCGGTTATGATGGTCCGGGCGTTCCTGGCCGCGGTGACGGGGGTCGCGCTGGCCTGGAGCAGCGGCGGCGGAGCGATGGATGAAAAGGAGGAGCTGCGGAAGGTGTTCGACATTATTTTTTGATACATAAAAAGCAAGTCCCCGAAAGCAATCTGCTTTCGGGGGCCGCGTCAAGTCATGGCTCTATTGACCAAAATTTTGTAAACAGGCTGGTCAGCGTTTTGCCTTCGCCGCTTTCCGCTCCGCCAGATATGCCTTGTATGCGGCATACTCCTCGGTCTTGCGGAACTTCCGCACGCCCAAAATCCACAGCACGGCAAAGAGCAGGGCAAAGAAGGCGGCGGCGCAGGTGATGATTTCCGTGATGAAAATCACGGTGGGCTGGGTCAGTTTGATGGTGGTATCGGCCCCCACGCCGTTCATGCCCACGGAGTTGGCGATGGCGTACAGGTCATGGTGGCTGGCCTCCCGCATGGCGGTGACCACCACAGCGTCATCCTCGTAATCCGGGAGCTGGTCCGTGACATAGGGCAGCATGGCGTCGTAGATGGAGACGCCCGCCAGAATGCCGTCCACACCGTTGACATAGGTGGTCAGGACGTTATCGGTGATAATCATGCCGTCACAGCCCCACTCGCCACGAACAATGCCGGTGATCAGACCATAGTTGCCGCCGGACCAGGTGCAGCCCCAGCGGGTGTAAGCCACCATGACGCCGTTGCCGTTCCCCTCCTCAATGGGGGCCTGGAACGCCTTCAGGTAGAGCTCACGGGCGGTCTGCTCGTTGAGCCAGACGCCCAGGCCGATGCGGTCCTGCTCACAGTCGTTCAGGGCGAAGTGCTTCATCACCACATGGACACCCTTGGCCTGGATGGCGGCCACCTCATACTGGCACATCTTGCCGGACAGGAAGCCGTCCTCAGAATAATACTCAAAGTTGCGGCCGCCGTAGGGGGTGCGGTGGATGTTGTTGCCGGGGCCGTACAGGCAGGCGATTTCCGCCTCCAGGCAGTTGTTGCCGATGACGTTGCCGATTTCGGTCATAATATCCACGTTGAAGGTGGCAGCCATCACGTCCTCAGAGGTGAAGGCGGTGGCTTCCAGCTGGGTGGCGTCGGAGCCCAGCAGGCTGGCGGTCAGGCCCTGAGGGCCGTTCTCATCCCGGGTGCCGGGGGCCTGAATGGATTCGATGGGCATGGTCCAGTGGAAGGCGTCGCCAATGAGGCTCACCATCTCGTCAAAGCTCAGTTCGTCCAGCAGGTCGTCCCACAGGGGGTCGTCATAGTCCAGGCCGATCATGTCATACAGGGTCAGGCCGTTGTCGGCGTTCAGGGTGGGCATTTCCACGCTGTCATAGTCGGCAGCGTCATACTGCACATCCTGGAGGTCGGCGATGAGGGTGTCGGTCAGGGTGAACTGCACCGTCTCAGAGGGCCAGGTGCCGGTCCAATCGCTCCGGGAGAGCCAGGTGACCTCGGTATCAATCCCTTCATACAGATTGGGGTCCGCATCGGAGAGCTGGCTGGTGATTGCCGTGCCGTTGGCGGAGACGGCGTAGGTGGTGGTGTCCAGGGTGTCCTCCGTCCAGCTGTAGACCAGGGAGGTGTCCCCGTCGGCGGTCATGCCGTCGGCCACGGTGTAGCCCTTGGCGGCCAGAATGTTGTTGACGGCATTGTGGGCGTCCGTTGCGGCGGTCAGGGAGTAGTCGCCGGCGTCCAGGATGTAAGTGCCTGCGCCATAGGTATCAAAGGAGGCGATGTCGCTCTTGTTGACCGTAATCGCCAACGTCTCGGACGCGCCGGGAGCCAGAATCTCTGCCTTTCCGAAGCCCACCAGAGAGACGGACGCCTTTTCCACGCCGTTTTCCTTATCATAGTCGGTGTAAGGGGACTGGACGTAGACCTGAACGGTCTCCTTGCCGGAATAGGTATCGCCGGTGTTGGTGACGGTGACGGAGACGGTGTAGGTGTCCTCCCCGGCGTCATACGCCACGGTCATGTCGCTGTAGGCAAAGGTGGTATAGCTCAGCCCGTAGCCGAAGGGGAAGGCCACATCGTCTGTGTAGTCATAGCCCGCCGTGTTGCCGGTCCCCATGACGGCATCCTCATAGCGGGTCTCGTAATACTTGTAGCCAACGTAGATGCCTTCCTGATAGATCATGTAGGTATCCGCACTGTCGGGGATGGCGTCGGTGTCTCCGCTGTAGGTCACAGGGGTGAAGTTGGCCATGGCAGGGGAGGAGTAGTTGTCATAGCAGTAGGTATCCACCAGGCTGCCGGAGGGGTTGACATCGCCGCACAGGATCTCCGCCACGGCATTGATGCCGCTGATGCCCACGTCGCCGATCCACAGGCAGGCGTCCACGCTGTACTCGTTGTCCTTCAGGAAGTCCACCTGAAGGGCGTTGGCGGTGTTGATGAGGACGATGATTTTGTCCACCGTACCGGCCTCCTTCATGGCGGCGATTTGGGACAGCAGTTCCTTCTCGTCCTCGTTCAGGGCCAGATAGTTGGTGTCTTCATATTCCAGGTCGGCGCCCTCGCCGCCCACACGGGAGAGCACTACGATGGCGGCATCGCCATAGTCGGCCACGGAGTCGATGACCTCATCGGTGTAGACGCTCCAGGGGGCCTCGGAGGTGGTGGCGCTGGCGGTGCTCACCATACTGGACGACGCCCTGGCGTAGTCAGCCCCCGCGCCGTCGGTGTAAAACGCCCAAAGGGTTTCGTTGACGGAGAAGCCGACCTTCTCCAGCGCATCTTTCAGGGTGTCAGCGCTGGAGGCGTCAATGTTGCCCGAGCCGGTGCCGCCATAAACCAGGTTCACTGACGAGGTGGAGAAGCAGCTCACCGCCGCTCCGCTGTCCAGGGGCAGGGCGCTGTTTTCGTTCAGCAGCAGGGCCGCACCTTCGGCCTCCACCAGCTGGGCCAGTTCCAGGCCATACTCCGTCATCTCCTCAACGGAGTCAAAGTCGCTGGTGTAGTACTGGGCGCTCTCGTCCTCGTTCACCAGGTTCCAGAAGGTGCCGCCCACATAGGCCGCCACGGTGTTGTCAAAGATGGACAGGACAATGAATACGGGGGCCATAATGGCCGCAATCACGATGCACAGGATGCTCAGGCCCTTAAAGGGGCGGATGGATTTGCGTTTCGCCCGTTTATAGGCTTTTTTCAGGGCTTTTTTCTGCTTTTTTTTTCTTTCATGATAACCTCCTTGATTGCGATGCGGAAGCCACCTGCCCTCCTATTCCGGCCCCGCGGCGGGGCAGCGAACACAGCCGGCGCTGCCTGTCTGCGAATCCGGGGAAGAGCTGAGCGAATGGTGGCGAGGCAGGTGATTCTTCCATGTTGAACATATCTGAGAGGTATCATATCATAAAAAATCGTTTTTTGCAATGTGTTATCGCAATATTTTTTGATTTTTTTCTGCGTTATCAAAGGATGTGAGCCGCAGCGGCAGGAACGAAAACCTTGAGAATATTTTATAAACCAATATAATATTCATCCGGTTGTTTCAGCTTAAACCACTAAGATTTCACAGAAATACTTAGGTACCTATTGACTTTTGGTTTCTGTTGGCATAAACTATAGGTACCAATCGAATCTGACTCCCCGAATGCAAAGAAGGCATAAGATGGACCGGGAGAAACAGGATGAGGAGGAGCGAGCCCGGCAGGGCGAACAGGAGGCTTGTCACTGACCATGAAGCGTGTACTATCCTATTTAAAACCGTATTTGATTTATTGCCTGCTGGCGCAGCTGTTTATGGTGGGCGAGGTATCTATGGATTTGATTCAGCCCGCCATGATGAGCACCATCGTGGACGATGGCGTGCTGGGGCTGTCCTCCGGCGGCGTGGGGGATTTGAATCTGGTGCTGACCAAGGGGCTGCAAATGATCCTCTGCGTGGTGCTGGGGGGCGCCTGCGGCATATTGGCAGGGCTCTTCAGCAACCTGGCCAGCCAGAACTTTTCCAATGATGTGCGGAAGGACTGTTTCCGCAAGGTGATGCATCTGTCCTTCTCCCAGACCGACCAGTTCTCCACCGGCTCGCTGGTGACCCGCATCACCAACGATGTGACCCAGGTGCAGAACATCGTCCCATCCCTGACCCGGGGCGGGGTACGGGCACTGGTGTTCTTTATCGGCGGCATCTACTGCATGCTCCGCCTCAGCGTCAGCTTCGGCGTGGTGATCGCCTGCGCCCTGCCCTTCATTCTTGTGACGGTGGTCTACTTCCTGTATAAGGCTACTCCCATCTTCACCCAGCTCCAGAAGAAGCTGGACAGGGTAAACAGCATCATGCAGGAGAACGTCTCCGGCGCACGGGTGGTGAAGGCATACGTCCAGGAGCGTCGGGAAGAGAAGCGTTTTGGCCAGGCCAATCAGGAGCTGGTGGATACTCAGCTGAAAGCACTGGTGTTCTTTGCCTGTATGTCCCCGATTATGAACATCGTCATGAATATCGCCGTGGTTGCCATCATCTATGTGGGCGGCATCCAGGTACAGGCGGGCACCACCACGCCGGGCAACGTCATGGCAGCCATCACCTATTCCTCCCAGATTTTGAACAGTATCACCTCTATGGCTATGATTTTCCAAAACCTGACCCGGGGCATGGCTTCCGCCAGGCGGCTGGAGGAGGTATTGGATGTGGAGCCGGTGATTCAGGACGGCCAGGGTGCGGAGCCGAAATTCCCCGGTCAGGTGGAATTCCGCAACGTATCCTTTGCCTACCCCGGCGCAGGGGACACCGTGCTCCACGACATCAACCTGACCATTCACCCCGGCGAGACTCTGGGCATCATGGGCGCTACCGGCAGCGGCAAGTCCAGCCTGGTGAACCTGATCCCCCGGTTCTACGACCCCACCGAGGGAACCGTGCTGGTGGACGGCGTGGACGTGAAGGACTATCCCCTCTCCGACCTCCGGGATAAAATCTCCATCGCGCTGCAAAAGAGCGAGCTGTTCCGGGGCACCATTGGGGACAATATCGCCATTGGCCGCCCGGAGGCCGGTCAGGACGAGTTGGAGGCCGCGGCGGACACCGCTCAGGCCACCGAGTTCATCCAACAGAAGACACACGGCTTTGATACCCCTGTGGCGGAGAAGGGCATGAGCCTGTCCGGCGGGCAAAAGCAGCGCATTGCCATCAGCCGCGCCGTGCTGAAGGGCGCGGAGATTCTGATTTTTGACGACTCCACCAGCGCTCTGGATTTGAAAACGGAGGCCGACCTGTACGCCGCCCTCCGGCGGGACGCCCCCAACGTGACAAAAATCATCATCGCCCAGCGGGTGGCCTCTGTGAAAGGGGCGAACCGCATTGCCATTCTGGAGGGCGGCACCGTCATCGCCTGCGCGCCCCATGAGGAGCTGCTGCGCACCTGCCCGGTGTATCAGGACATCTACAATTCCCAGCTGAAAGGAAGTGAGCAGCATGGCTGACGCAAAATCTGCCCCGGTGGTAAACCTGCGTGGGGGGCGCGGCGGCCCCGGCGGCAACGCCCAGCTCACCGCAGAGAAGCCCAGGGAGGGGCGCAAGACCCTGCTCCGGCTGTTGGCGCTGTTCCGAAAGGAGCGGGGGTTGGCGGCCGGGCTGATGGCCGTTGTTGTGATTGGCTGCATTGGCTCTGTGGCTGCGCCCGGCTTTCAGGCGTCTGCCATCGACTGCATCTCCGCAGGGGCATATCAGGCCCTGCCCCGGTACCTGGTGCTGATGTTGGCGGCTTACCTGGTGTTTGGGCTGTGCAGCCTGTTTCAGGGGCTGGTGGCCGCCCATCTGAGCCAGCGCATTGTGGGAAGGATGCGCAATGACCTGTTCCAAAAGGTGGTCAACCTGCCCATCAAATATCTGGACACCCACTCCCACGGCGACATTATGAGCCGCATGACCAACGATGTGGAGAACATCTCCAACATCGTCGCGCAGTCTCTGGCCTCCCTGGTGTCCGGCGTGCTGACCATCGTGGGCACCATCGCCATGATGGTGTACTACTGCTGGCAGCTGGCCATCCTCAGCTGCCTGACGGTGGTGGCCTCGGTGCTCATCACCACTGCCATCTCAAGGGTCATGCGGAAGCTGTTCCGCCGCCGACAGAGCCTTCTGGGCGACCTGAACGGTACCGTGGAGGAGAAGATCATCGGCTACCGCACCGTCACCGCCTATAACCGGCAGGAGGCCACCATCCAGGAATTTGAAGCCATCTCCGACGACCTGAAGCGCACCGGCATCCGCGCCGAGGTCATTGGTTCCTCCATGGGGCCGCTGATGAACGTGGTCAGCAACGTGGCCTTCGTCATTGTCGCCGTGTGCGGCGGTTACTTTGCCCTCCACGGCATTATCTCTGTGGGGGTCATCTCCGCCTTCATCGTCTATGCCAAGCAGTTCTCCCGCCCCATCAATGAACTTGCCAACCTGTATGCCCAAATCGAGACGGCCATCGCCGGTGCGGAGCGGATTTTTGCCGTCATGGACGAAACGGAGGAGGACAAGAGCGGCCAGGGGGATATGGAGCAGGCCAAAGGCGTCATCACCTTCCGGAATGTGGACTTCTCCTACGTCCCCGGCAAACAGGTGCTGTACGGCTTCAACCTGGAGGTGCAGGCCGGGCAGAAGGTGGCGCTGGTGGGGGCCACCGGCAGCGGCAAGACCACGGTGGTCAACCTGCTGATGCGGTTCTACGACGTGGACGCGGGAGAAATCCTCATCGACGGCGTCAACATCAGGGACATTGCCTCTGATGCACTGCGCCGCAGTACCGCCATCGTGCTGCAGGACACAGTGTTGTTCTCTGACACTATTCGGGGGAATCTGAAATATTCCAACCCCAACGCCACCCAGGAGGAGCTGGATCACGCGGCGGCCATGTCCGGCTGCACCGGATTGATTCGCCGCCTGCCGGAGGGGTACGACACCCAGCTCTCCGAGGGGGGCAGCAACCTGTCCCAAGGGCAGCGGCAGCTGCTGTCCATCTGCCGGGCATTCCTGGCCAGCCCAAAGATTCTAATCCTGGACGAGGCGACCTCCAGCGTGGACACCCGCACTGAGAAGCGGATTCAGGACGCCATGGTGAACCTGATGCGGGATCGCACCAGCCTCATCATTGCCCACCGGCTCAGCACCATTCAGGACGCCGACCTCATCGTCGTCATGGATCAGGGACGCATTGTGGAGACCGGACAGCATGAGACACTGCTGGCAAAGAAGGGGAGGTACTATCATCTATATATGACCCAGTTTGCAGGGAACCAAATCTGATGAGGGGCAGCAATTGAGCGCGCCGCCGGTTTCGGCGGCGCGCTCAATTTTATCATTTTTCCTCAAATGATAAAATTGAATTGACATTTGAGGCAGCCGTGGATATAATATGCTTTGTAAAAACATTCGCCAAAATGAGGTATATTATGCACAGCTACAATATGCGCAAAGGATGGGAGAAATTATTAACGCCTGACATTGTGGCCCTGCTGACGCAGATTCATGAGTTCAAAGGGGAGCAGAATCTCTTTATCGAGGCCAACCGGGATACCTTGACGCAGCTTCTTGAGATCGCCAGGATTCAGAGTACGGAGGCCTCCAACAAAATTGAGGGGGATTTACACCTCTGACGACCGGTTAAAGAAAATCGTCCTGGACAAAACCACACCCCGCACCCGCAACGAGCAGGAGATCGCCGGGTACCGGGATGTACTGGCCACCATCCACGAGAGCTATGAGTATATCCCTCTGCGCCCCTCCATGATTTTGCAGCTGCACCGTGACCTGTACAAGTTCAGCGGCAGCGCCATCGGCGGGAGCTATAAAAATGCCGATAACGTGATTGCGCAGGAGGACGCCGAGGGCAATCGAGCCGTCCGTTTCCAGCCGGTCCCCGCATGGGAGACCCCGGAGGCGGTGGAGCGTGCCTGCGGAGCCTATGACGAGGCATTGCAGGCCGGGGTTGACCCGCTGCTGGCCATTCCCATGTTTATTCTGGATTTCCTCTGCATCCACCCCTTCAACGACGGCAACGGCCGCATGAGCCGCCTGCTGACCCTGCTGCTGCTGTACCGCGCCGGGTATATCGTGGGCAAATATATCAGCATCGAAAAGGTCGTCGAGCAGAGCAGGGAAACCTATTATGAAACGCTGCTGCAAAGCTCTGCCGGCTGGCACGAGGACGAAAACGACTATGCCCCCTTCGTCCGCTACACCCTCGGCACGATTCTGGCGGCTTACCGGGAGTTTTCCGCCTGTGTGCAGCTTTTGACCACCAGCGGCATGACCAAGCCGGAGCGCATCCGTGAGGTCATCCGCAGCAATCTTGGAAAAATCACCAAAGCCGAAATTATGGCGCAGTGCCCCGACATCAGCCAGACCACCGTCCAGCGGACGCTGATTGAGCTGCAAAAGAAGGGCGAAATCCTCAAACTCAGCGGCGGACGCTACACCGCCTATACTTGGAACAGGGAGAACGAGATATGATCACCGGAGAACTGAAAAACAAAATCGACGGCCTGTGGGACATCTTCGCCGCAGGCGGCCTGGTCAACCCCCTGGACGTCATCGAGCAGATCACCTACCTGATGTTCATCCGGGACCTGGACGACACCGACAACCTCCGAGCCAGGGAGAGCGCCATGCTTGGCCTGCCCTACACCAGCATCTTCGCCGGGGAGGTGCAGATTGGGGAGCGGAAGATTCCCGGCCAGCAGCTGAAATGGTCGGTGTTCCACGACTTCCCGGCGGGGAAGATGCACTCTGTCATGCAGGAGTGGGTGTTCCCCTTCATCAAGGGCCTCCACGGGGACAAAAACAGCGCCTATTCCAAATACATGGACGACGCCATCTTCAGGCTGCCCACCCCCCTGCTGCTGAGCAAGGTGGTGGACTGCCTGGACGACATCTATTCCCAGATGGCCCGGCTCCACGACAGCGACATCCGGGGGGACGTGTACGAGTATCTGCTGAGCAAAATCAGCCAGTCCGGCCGCAACGGCCAGTTCCGCACCCCCCGGCACATCATCCGCATGATGGTGGAGATGATGGAGCCGAAGCCGGACGACGTGATCTGTGA
>JAJQBL010000066.1 GCA_021203325.1 Clostridiales bacterium
CCATGGGGGAGACGCGGGTAGGTAACCGCCGCCCGCCGCGCTTTGCCGCCGCGGTGCCCCCCCGCGGCGCCGGGGGCGGGGGGGGGGCGAGGGCGTAGGGGGCCAGCTCCATGTCCCCGGAATAGTGGGACAGGCTCAGCTTTCCCTCCACCGTCACCCAGGGCGTCTTTTTCAGCGCCTCCATCAGCGGCTCCGCCTGCTTCTGCTCCAAAAACTTGGCGACCGTGACGGAGTTCGTCTCGTCCGTCATGTCGAAGCTGACGATCCAGGCGTTGCGATTTTTCAGCTGGCGGCTGTTGTCCTGAAAGATGCGGCCGGAGACGCAGACCGTCCCCAGGTCAAGGCTCAAATCGCTCATGGGAATCACGTTGCCCCGGATGCTCTTCCCGTAGAGCAGATTTCCGGACGGAGCGGCAGATTCCGCCCGCCTGGTCTTCTTCCCCGCCCGGGCGACAGCCGGACGGGCCGCCAGGGCCTTGCGCAGCTTTTCCTCCCTGGTGGGCGCTGCGGGGCGTTCCGGAGCCCTGTTTTGCTGTAAAGCAGTATCGCTTTCCGGCATTTCTGCCGCCGGAAAGATGTCCCCCTCCGGCAGCTCCACCGGCGCGAAGCTGTCCTCCGGCGGGGGCGGCGGGGCCTCCTCAGGTGGCGCCTCCGGGAGGGGAATGTCGTCCTCCCCGGCCGGTTCCGGCAGGCCCTCCTCCTGCGGCGCCGGCTGCGATGCCGCAGGCTGCAGCAGCACGTCGGACAGGTCGTAGGCGCTGAGGATAGCACGCTCTAAAGCCCGCTGAACATCCGTGGTCTGCGGTGACCGAAAGGTCACCGCAAGCTCCACAGATCGGCGGGCCTGGTGGATGGTTGCGGATAAAATTGTACATTCCCTGGCTGCCGACAGCAGCCGTCCCCGCACCGACAGGCGGGGGAACAGCTTCAGCAGCGGGATACCTTTTTTCTCTTCTGGCATAGCATTACCTCATACCATTATCTGGGAAACGTACTCCTTTGACCGGGTATCGGCAGCGTCAAAGGGTATCGATCAGCCGGAACAGCTCGTCAACCAACTGGTCCTCCGGCACTTTTTTGACGATTTCGCCGTGCTGGAACAGGAAGCCGAAGCCGTTGCCCCCGGCGATGCCCACGTCCGCGGCGCTGGCCTCTCCGGGGCCGTTGACCACGCAGCCCATGACGGCCACCGTGATGGGCTTTTCCACCGTCCGCAGCCGGGCCTCCACCTCCTGGGCCAGGGGGATCAGATCGATTCGCGTCCTGCCGCAGGTGGGGCAGGAGATCAGGTTGGGCCCGTCCTGCCGGATGCCCGCCGCCTGCAAAATCTGCTTGGCGACGACGACCTCCTCCACCGGGTCAGCGGTCAGGGTGACCCGGAAGGTGTCGCCAATGCCCTGGGCCAGCAGGCCGCCGATGCCGATGGCTGACTTGATGGTGCCCATCTGGCGGGTGCCGGCCTCCGTGACCCCCAAGTGCAGGGGATAGTCGCTCTGCTCGTGCATCATCTTGTAAGCGGCCATGGCGATTTGAACGTTGGAGGACTTCAGGCTGATGCAGATGTCGTCAAAGTCGAACCGATTCAGGAGGCGAATGTGTCCAAAGGCGGACTCCACCAGGGCCTCCGGGCAGACCTGGCCATACTTTGCCAGCAGCTCCTTTTCCAGGCTGCCGCCGTTGACGCCGATGCGGATGGGGATGTTCCGCTGGCGGCAGGCGTCCGCCACCGCCTTCACCCGGTCCTCCCCGCCGATGTTGCCGGGGTTGATGCGCACCTTATCCGCCCCCCGCTCAATGCAGGCCAGGGCCAGCTTATAGTCAAAGTGAATGTCCACCACCAGGGGGATATGGATGCGTTCCTTGATTTTATCAACTGCAAAGGCGGATGCCTTGTCAGGCACCGCCACCCGAACGATCTCGCATCCGGCGGCCTCCAGCCGTAAAATCTGCTGGACGGTGGCCTCCACATCGTCCGTGTGGGTGGAGCACATGGACTGAATCACCACCGGCGCTCCGCCGCCCACCGGGACGCTGCCCACCATAATCTGTTTTGTCATTTCAATCTCTCTCCTTTGTCCGGACTGCTGCACTACTGCACAACAATCCGCCAGACATCCTGCACCGCCACAACCAGCATCAGCGCCAGCAGCAGCACCATGCCCACCGCGTGTACGATGCCCTCATATTTTCCGGGAATCTGCCGATGAATCACCAGCGTCAGCACGCCGTTGACCAGCAGGAAGAACACCCGCCCGCCGTCCAGCGCCGGGATGGGCAGCAGATTCATCACCGCCAGGTTGATGGCGATAAATCCGGCGAAATAGAGCAGGTTCAGCAGGGCGTCAACCGTGCTTGCCGACGCCTCCCCCACCTGGGCCATGCTGTCCACAATGCCGATGGGGCCGCTGAGGTCGCTGAATCCGGCCTGGCCGCTGATCAGCATTTCCAGGCTCCACCAGACCTGACGCACACAGTCCACCGTGGAGGCGACGCCCAGGCGAATCCGGTCCATCACCGTCGCCTCTGCAGCGGTGAAATACAGCCCGTATCTCGTCACCGTCTGACCGTCCACCGTATAGTCCCGGAGGGTCAGAGGCAGGGCGTCAAAGTGGATTTTCTCCCCGTCCCGGAGCACCGTCATCTCCACCGTATCCCCGCTGTTCAGGCTCAGCAGGATGGAAATGTCGCTGTACACCAGAATCCGGCTGCCGTTGATGGAATAGATGACGTCTCCCTCCTGGAGATACTCCTCGCTGTCGCAGGGGTTGCCCTCCATAAAGCCGGAAATCTGGGGCGTCACATAGGACTGCACCGTGGAGTACACGCACAGCAGGATAATCAGCCCCATCAGGAAGTTGAAGGCGGAGCCGGCAATTAAAATGAGGAACCGCTTCCAGCCCGCCGCATTGCCAAAGGCCCTGGGGTCATCGCTGGCCTCGTCCTCCCCTTCCATGGCGCAGAACCCGCCGATGGGCAGCAGCCGCAGGGAGTACTCCGTCTCATTCCCCTTCCTGTGGAGAAGCAGCGGCCCCATGCCGATGGAGAACTCATTGACGCGGACGCCGCAGAGCTTCGCCACACTGAAATGGCCGAATTCGTGGACCGCGATCAACAGCCCGAACATCAAAATTGCCAGAATAATATAGAGCATACAGTCTCCTGTCCTGTGGATTACCCGGTCGAATCTCCGACAGGGGAAATCACTTTACATCTAATAACGAGCCGTTCTGCCGCCGTTCCTCAGCGGGTGCGGCAATAAACCGCCTCCCGCGCGGCGCGGTCAGCCTCTAAAATCTGTTCCAGCGTGTCGGCGGGGCCCTCCGGCACCGTCTCCAGGGCGTACTGCACCAGCTCGCCAATCTCCGGGAATCTGATTTTGTCCTCCAGAAACAGGCCCACCGCCGCCTCGTTGGCGCCGTTCAGAACGACGCAGGGCGTCCCCGGTTTCCGGGCACATTGCAGGGCCAGCTTCAAACAGGTAAACGTGTCGTAGTCCGGCCTGTGGAACTCCAGTGGGGGGCAGGAAAACAGATCCAGCGGTTCCGCCACCGCCGGGCAGCGGGCCGGATAGGTCAGGGCGTACTCGATGGGGAGGCGCATATCCGGCACCCCCAGCTGGGCCAGAATCGCATTGTCCCGGAACTCCACCAGGGAGTGCACAATGCTCTGCCGGTGAATCGCAATGTCCACCTGGTCCGGGGTGACGCCGTAAAGCCGCATGGCCTCGATGAACTCCAGCCCCTTGTTCATCAGGGTGGCACAGTCCACCGTGATTTTTGCCCCCATCTTCCAGGTGGGATGCTTCAGGGCGTCGGCCCTGGTGTAATGGGCCAGCTCCTCCCGGCTCTTGCCGAAGAACGGCCCGCCGGAGCAGGTGAGGATCAGCCGTTTGATTTCACCGTGGTCATGGCTGCACTGGAGGCACTGGAAGAGGGCGGAATGTTCGCTGTCCACAGGGATGATTTCCCCGCCATACTCCTTTGCCGTTTTCATCACCAGTTCGCCGCCGCAGACCAGGGTCTCCTTATTGGCCAGGGCGATGCGCTTCTTCTCCCGGAGGGCCGCCAGAGTGGGCCGGAGGCCGATGTTGCCCACCACCGTCGTGATGACGCAGTCCGCCTCCGGCAGGGTGGCCGCCTCCACCAGTCCTTCTATGCCGGAGGCCACCCGGGTATTCGTATCCGCGATGCGCACCCGCAGGTCCGCGGCAGCCTCCTCGTCCATACACACCGCCAGACCGGGGCGGAACTGACGCACCTGCTCCTCCAGCCGCGCTACGCTCTTGTTTGCCGTAAGGGCGGCCACAGACATTCCACAGGCGGCAATCACATCCAGCGACTGCCGCCCGATGGAACCTGTCGCGCCCAGCAGAGAGATATTCCTCATACTGTCACACTTCCACAAGTTCAAAATTGGAAAAAGGTCAGGTAATGTACCATGATGAAGGTAAAGGGGGCGCAGAAAATCACGCTGTCAAAGCGGTCCAGCACGCCGCCGTGGCCCGGCAGCAGCTTGCCGTAATCCTTAATACCATATTCCCGCTTGATATAGGAGAAGAACAGGTCGCCCACCTGGGCCAGGAGGCTGGCCAGCAGGCCGTACAGCAACAGAACGAAATAATCCGCCTTTGCGCCGGAAATCAGCTCCACAACCAGGCCGTAGACAAAGCACCCCAGCACCGCGCCCACAAATCCGCCAATGCTGCCCTCGATGGTTTTCTTCGGGGAGAGCTTCGGCGCCAGCTTGTGCTTGCCGAACAGCATCCCGGCGAACAGGGCGAAGGCGTCGCTGATAAAGGCGGAGACGAAGGGCAGCAGCACCAGGTACCTGGAATGATCCTCATCCGCAATCAGCACCAGCGTGGCCAGCATCATGGGCACCACCAGCCCGGCGAAGAAGGTCATACAGATCTGTTCAAAGGTGACCTCTTCCGCGCTGGTCACAGCGTCCAGCCCCACCAGTGTCAGATACAGGAAGGCCGCAGCCACGAACGCCACCACGCTGCCGTCAAAGTAGAGCCAGAACGGCACAAACATACCCAGCATGGCCGCATAAACCACCAGCCGCTTCTGTTTCAGGGCGCCGGTGGCCCAGAGCAGCTCATACACGATCAGCACATCCATCACGCACAGCACAATCGGCAGACAGACCGGCGGGCAGAACAGCAGAACGATCAGAATCAGCGGTATGCCAACCACGGCAACTAACACACGGCTCAGCATGGGTCAAACACCTCCAAATCGGCGGGAGCGCTTCTGGAAGGCGGCAATCGCTTTGTCCAGTTCAGCGGCAGAGAAATCAGGCCAGAGTACATCGGTAAAATAATACTCGGAATAGGCTGACTGCCACAGCAGGAAGTTGGAGGTGCGCAGCTCTCCGCTGGGCCGGATGATCAGATCCGGGTCAGGTACCCCTTTTGAAAACAAATAGTCGGAGACCGTCTGCTCCGTCAGCGCCGCCGGGTCACACAGCCCGGCCTGACAGTCCGCATACCACGCCTTCATGGCCCGCACCAGCTCATCCCGTCCGCCGTAATTCAGGCAGATGTTGACCTGGCAGCCGTCATAGTGGGTGGAGATCTCCCGGGTGCGTTCGCACAGCGCCCGCAGCTCCGGCGTCAGAGGGGTCAGGTCGCCAAAGAACTGAATCTTGAACCTGTCCCGCTCCATATCCTCAATGGCTTCCAGCAGATACTTTTTCAGCAGCCGCATGATGGAGTTGACTTCCTCCAAGGGCCGCTTCCAGTTCTCTGCGGAAAATGCGTATACCGTCAAATATTGCAGGCCGATGTCCTTCGCATAGGTCGCCACCCTGCGGAAGGTCTCCGCCCCGGCGGCGTGGCCCGCAGTGCGGGGCAGACCCCGCTGCTTCGCCCACCTGCCGTTGCCGTCCATAATGATGGCGATGTGCTGGGGCAGGTTGGAGAAGTCGGGCTGGGCCTGAGCTGTCTCCTTCTGAAAAAGTGCCATGATGGTTCCTTCACTCCAAACGTGATTCACGGGGAATAAGGAATGAAACGGCGAAGCGCCGTTTCATTCGCAAAAGTGCGTCAGACCGTTCCGGGGCGGCACAGAGGCCGCCCCCTGCAAGCCGGCTCAAACGCTCATCAATTCCTTTTCCTTGGCCGCCGTCAGCTGGTCAATTTCCTTGCAGCGGGCATCGGTGATGGTTTGCAGCTCCTTTTCCAGCAGCTTCGCATCGTCCTCGGTGATTTCGCTCTTTTTCTTCTGGGCCTTGACCTTGTCCATGGCGTCCCGGCGGATGTTGCGGACGGCGACCTTGCCGGCCTCTCCGTATTTCCGCACCTGCTTGGTCAGGTCCCTGCGGCGCTCCTCCGTGAGCTGGGGGAAGGACAGGCGAATCATGCTGCCGTCGTTCTGGGGGTTGATGCCCAGGTCGGAGGTGTTGATGGCCTTCTCGATG
>JAJQBL010000024.1 GCA_021203325.1 Clostridiales bacterium
GCTTTTCTATTTGTTTTCTATCATCAGTTCTTTGCATTTCCACGTTTCATTCATAATACGAAACACCTCTGAATCAGCTTGCACGACATCTTGAAACCCGGCTGCCCTATAACAATAGTAAGCAGACGGATTATTTTCAAATACACCTAACGACGCCTTTTTCGCTCCGTATATCTCAAATGCAAAACGGAGACCTTGTTGGAGCATCGCTTTCCCATATCCTTTATTTCTGATTTTTGGGTCTACAATCACAAATCCAAAACGTAATTCGTCTAACGAATCGTTTGGATTTCTCAGAGTGAAAAAACCTACAATGCCAGAGTCATCAAAAGCGGTAAACGGCATGAGCGATGTAACCCCATGAAAAGCAGTTTCCGTAAGGGGATAGCTGCCCAGAACACCCGCTGTCCATTTGTAAAAATCAGCCTCATTTTTACACCACGATACTATAACGGGCGCATCAGATTCTCTATACGGCCTTACTCTAATCATATTTCTTCCGTCCTAACCTGTTAAAATCCGCTTTTCTCCTTGCTTCTGACATATATTATAGCATCCCCCACACTGGTTTGCCAAGGGGACAACCATTTTTGTTCACAAAATGTTAATCCTGTAGTCGCATTTTCTCCGCCCCTTTGCGCTATACTATGGGATGAAAGAATCAGAGAACTCTGCCCCGGCCCCGCCGGGAGACGGAAAGAAGGAGCCTCTATGTATCAGGATTACGATTACAACAGCTATTCCTACCTCAGCCCGGAGGAGCGGGCGGCGGCGAAACGGAATTACTTCTCCCGCACCTACCAGACCATGGCCTTCGGCCTGCTCATCACCTTCGCCACGGCGCTGGTAACGGCCATGTACTTCCCCTGGCTGGCCTACAACTACATGGTGGTGCTGGTGCTGTGCGTGGCCCAGATCGGGCTGGTGGTGGCCCTGAACCGGGCCATCGCCACCGCCGGGTACGGTCAGGTGATGGCAATGTTCGCCGGGTATGCCTGCCTCACCGGCGTCACCTTCGGCAGCCTGTTCCTGGTGTTCGACATTGGCACCATCTTCCAGTGCTTCCTGGCCACGGCGGCGGCCTTCGGGGGCATGGCGATTTACGGCGCGGTGACGAAGCGGGACATCTCCCCCTGGATCAGCAGCCTGATGGGGGCGCTGATCGGCGTGCTGGTGCTGGCGGTGGTCAACATCTTCCTGGGCTCCCCCATGCTGGATTCCCTCATCTGCGCGGTGGGCGTGGTGCTGTTTATGGGCATGGCCGCCTACGACAGCCAGAAGCTGGGCCGGATGTTTGACCGGACCGGCGGGGGCGAGCTGGCGGAGCGGTACAGCGTCTACGCCGCTTTGCAGCTGTATCTGGACTTTATCAACATCTTCCTGTACCTGCTGCGGCTGCTGAGCCGGAGCCGCCGGGACTGACCTGCCAGTAAAATACAATGGGCCGGACAGAACGCATCCGTTCTGTCCGGCCCTGTTTTTGCCCCAAACCCCGGTTCGCCGTAAAATCTTCACAATTTCACAGTTGTATTTTTTGGGGAATGCAATATAATAAGAGGAATAGCATCTGTCCACAGCGTTTCACCCCACGGAGGAACCCAAGCCCATGAAAACCCTGCTCTTTCTGTACAATCCCCGCGCCGGCAAGGGGAAAATCGCCGACTCCCTGGGGGCCATCTGCGCCGCATTCCAGGCACAGAACTACCTTGTCATCGTCTACGCCACGAAAGGCCCCGGCGACGCCACCTGGGCCGCCCGGACCCTGGCCCCCCACTACGACCGGCTGGTCTGCGGCGGCGGGGACGGCACCCTCAGCGAGGTGATCTCCGGTCTGGTGGACCTGGAGGGGCCCATGCCGCCTCTGGGGTACATCCCGTCGGGCACCACCAACGACTATGCCCGCTCTCTGAAAATCCCCGTCAAGGCGGCGGAGGCCGCCGCCCTGGCGGTCACTGGCAATGCCCTGCCCGTGGACGTGGGGCGGCTGAACACCCGGGACTTTATCTATGTGGCCGCCTTCGGGGCCTTCACCTCCGTCAGCTACGCCACCCCCCAGGCCCGGAAAAATCTGCTGGGCTACGCCGCCTATGTGCTGGCGGGCATCCGCAGCATCAGCGAAATCACCTGCTACGAGATGAAGGTGTCCTACGACGGTGGCACCGTGGAGGACGAATTTCTTTACGGCATGGTGTCCAACTCCATCAGCGTCGGCGGCTTCAAGGGGCTGATGGGGGGCAACGTCCAGCTGGACGACGGCATCTTTGAGGTGCTGCTGGTGGGCAAGCCGGAAAATATGCGGCAGATGGCCGCCATTCTGGACGCCCTGGCCAACCAGAAGCCCCACAGCCGTGTGCGGATGTTCCAGACCCACCGGGTGACCTTTACCTCGGTGGAGGACGTCCCCTGGACCACCGACGGGGAGTTTGGCGGCAACCACTCCTATGCGGAGATCTCCCTGCTGCGGCAGGCGGTGCCCATCGTCTGCGGCCTGGCCCAGGAGGGGCAGAAGGACGCGGGCCGGAAGGAGGCCACGCCATGAGCGACACCATCGCCGCCATCGCCACCGGCCAGGGCCGCTCCGCCATCGGCATCCTGCGCATTTCCGGGCCGGAGGCCCGGCAGGTGCTGGCCAGGGTGTTCACCCCGGCGGGGAAAACGCCCCTGTGGGAGCGCCCGGCGGGCAGCCTGATTTACGGCTCCCTCCGTCAGGGGGACGGGACCCTCCTGGACCGCTGCATGGCCACCTTCTCCCTGGCCCCCCACAGCTACACCGGGGAGGACACCGCCGAGCTGCAGTGCCACGGCTCCCCGGCGGTGCTGACGGCGGGGCTGGAGGCTCTGTTCGCCGCCGGGGCCCGGCAGGCCAGGGCCGGGGAGTTCACCCGGCGGGCCTTCCTGAACGGCAAGCTGGACCTGACCCAGGCGGAGGCGGTCATCGACCTCATCGACGCGGAGACCACTGCCGCGGCGGTGAACGCCGCCGGGCAGCTCTCCGGGGCCATCCGGCAGAAGGTGCAGGGGATTTATGACGAGCTTGTGAACCTGATGGCCCACTACCATGTGGTGCTGGACTATCCGGACGAGGATCTCGACCCCTTCACAATACATGAAATTTCGGACACCGTCTCCGCCGCCGTCCGCGATCTGCGGACGCTGTCCGCCTCCTACCGGCGGGGGCGGCGGCTGACGGAGGGGGTGCCCACCGCCCTGGTGGGCCTCCCCAATGCGGGCAAGTCCAGCCTGCTGAACGCCCTGCTGGGCTACGACCGGGCCATCGTCACCCCGGTCCCCGGTACCACCCGGGACACGGTGGAGGAGACCTGCGTGGTGGGGGGCACCCTGCTGCGGCTGGTGGACACCGCCGGGCTCCGGGAGACCCACGACCAGGTGGAACAGCTGGGGGTGGCCCGTTCCCGGGCCGCTCTGGAGCGGGCGGAGCTGGTGCTGGCCGTGGTGGACGGCAGCGTGCCCCTGACGGCGGAGACCACGGCCCTGCTGGACGGCCTGCCCGGGGACAGGCCCGTGGTGGTGGTGCTCAATAAATGCGACCTGCCCTGTGCAGTAAGTTGCACATCTTTTCCACAGAAATTTGCACAGGTGTGCGCTGTCAGCGCCCGCACCGGGGCGGGTCTGGAGGCCCTGGAGGGGTGCATTGCCGCCCTTCTGGCGGAAGGGGAGCCGCCCCCTGCCGGGGAGCTCATCACCAACGCCCGCCAGGCGGAGGCCATCGGCCGGGCGGCGGACAGCCTGGCCGCCGTGGGCCAGGCTCTGGCGGAGGGGATGCCGCCGGACTGCGTCCTCACCGACGTGGAAGGGGCGCTGTACGCCCTGGGGGAGGTCACCGGCGGAACGGTGACGGAGGATGTCACCGACCGGATCTTCTCCCGGTTTTGCGTGGGGAAATAGGAAAATCAGGAGGAAAGGAAAGAAGAACCATGCTGGAAGCGAAATTTTGCCCCAACTGTCACTGCCCCTATGACGCCTCCCTGCCGGAGTGCCCGGTCTGCAAGCGGTCGGCTGCGGCGGCGGCCAAAAAGGCCCGGCAGGAGGATTTGAACGACGCCCTCCACGGGGAGAAGCGGGAGGCGCTGCACCAGCTGCTGACTAGCAAGCTGCGGACGGGGCAGAACGAGGACCAGGACGCCACCGTGATTGCCGACCCCGCGCCGGAGGAGGCCCCCGACCAGGGGGACGGGGCAGCCCCCGCGGCGGCGGAGCAGGTGACGGACAATCAGGCCCTGCTGGACGAGATGCTGCCCGGCGACCCGGAGGAGAGCGTCCCGCCGGAAGCGCCGGAAGGGGACGCTGTCCCTCCGGCGGCCGGTCCTGATGACCCGCCCCGGAAGGGCGGAAAATCCCCGGTGGGGAAAGTGGTGCTGGCGGTACTTATCGTGGCGCTGGCAGCGCTGCTGTGCTTCGGCGGCTACGCCCTGCTGTCCTCCTCCAATGGGGGGACGGGGACGGCGGGGCCCTCCGGCGCTGCCGCGTCGGAGTCCGGCACCCAGGACAGTCAGGAGGGCAGCGCCTCCGAGACTCAGGGCGAGGACGCCCAGGGGGACGGCACGCAGGAGGATGAGAGCCAGACGGAGGGCGAGGCCGCCGAAGACGGCGCCGATGCTGCGGACGGCACTGACGACACCAGCTCCGCCGACGGCACCGCCGGGGAAACCGGAACCGACCAGACCGGCGACGGCGATGCCGATTCGGAAGCTGACCCTGACACCTCTGCCGAAGGCGGCGCCGAAACAGAGACCCCCGACGCTGACGAAGGCGGCGAAACGGCGGGAGACAGCGGCGCGGAGGCCGAAAACGGCAATACAGACAGTAATACCTCAGAGGAAAATTCCGATACGGATTCTCTGAGCAGCGACAACACCCAGTCGGAGACCGCCGATACCGGGGCGGATTCCGGCGATACCGCCCCGGCGGCGGCCTGACCGCCCCGCCGGAACGAGAAGAGAAGGAGCATACAGAATGAACGAACTTTTTCTGCTGAAGCTGGGGGAGATGGTGCTGAAAGGGCTGAACCGCCGCCGGTTTGAGGACCAGCTTCTGGGCAACCTCCGCAGGCGGCTGGCCCCCTATGGCAGGTTCCGGATGTACACCCGGCAATCCATCTGCTATGTGGAGCCCCAGAGCGAGGACTGTGACCTGGAGGGGGCCTATGACGCACTGAAGCACGTCTTTGGCGTGGCGGTGGTGGTCCGGGCCCACAGCTGCGAAAAGACGGCGGAGGACTTTGTCCGGGCGGCGGTGGAGTACCTCTCCGACGACCTGCGGGGGGCGAAGAGCTTCAAGGTGGAGTCCAAGCGCAGCGACAAGACCTTCCCCATGACCTCCATCCAGCTGAGCCAGTATGTGGGCGGATGCCTGGCGGAGCGGTTCCCGGAGACCCCGGTGGACGTCCACAACCCGGACCTGACCGTTCACCTGGAGGTGCGGGACTACGCCGGATACGTCTACGCCGGCGGCGAGGAAGGGGCCGGCGGCCTCCCGGTGGGTACCGGCGGCCGGGCGGTGGCCCTGCTGTCCGGGGGCATCGACTCGCCGGTGGCCTGCTACATGATGGCCCGGCGGGGGGTGCGGCTGGACTGCGTCCACTTTTTCAGCTACCCCTACACCTCCAACGAGGCCAAGGACAAGGTGCTGGAGCTGGCCTCCCTCATCACCCCCTACACCGGGAAGCTGTGCGTCCACATCGTCCCCTTTACCAAAATTCAGGAAATGCTGCGGGAGAAGTGCCCGGAGCCCTACTTCACCCTGGCCATGCGGCGGTTTATGATGCGGATCTCCGAGCTGGTGGCCCAGCGCATCCAGGCCGGGGCGCTGATCACCGGGGAGAGCCTGGGCCAGGTGGCCAGCCAGACCATGGAGGCCATGGCCTGCACCCAGGACGCCGTGACCCTCCCCGTGTTCCGCCCGGTGATTGGGATGGACAAGGAGGAGATCATTCACATCGCCCGGCACATCGGCACCTTTGAGACCTCCATCCTGCCCTATGAGGACTGCTGCACCGTCTTTACCCCCCGGCACCCCCGCACCCATCCCACTGTGGCGGAGCTGCGGGAGATCGAGCAGGGCTACGACTTCGAGGGGCTGTGCCGGGAGGCGGCGGAGCAGATCGAGCGGGTGATTGTGCCGGTGCGGGAAATTTGAGAAGGGGGTTCCTCCTCAGGCAAAGGTTTGAGAAGAAAACAGGCTTTGGGATTAGGCGCGATAACGTACCCTTACAGTCAGATTTCCACGACCAAAGGCCAACAAAATTGACGCCACGTTACGCCCGCCTTCGGCAGGGCGGAACGGGCGGCAATCCC
>JAJQBL010000028.1 GCA_021203325.1 Clostridiales bacterium
CATTTCCGCTGCGCTCCCTATGCCTTACGGCGGAACGGGCGTCAATTTTGTCATCCTTTGGTCGCTGAAATCTGACTGTAAGGATACGTGATTCTCCTCAACCCAGGATAGATTGCATCTTAAGTTGACGATATTGGCCCGCTGAGGGTTACTTCCTTCTCCCTGTCAGGGCTTTACCCCTTCCTCCTGACCTTTCGGTAATAGGAAACAGCGGAAATGATCAGCGCGATCACCGCCACATGGGCAATCACCATCCCGACGGCCACCGTCGCCCCCTGGGGGCCGACCATGACTTGCCAGCGCTGCAGCATCAGGGCGAAGACCACATCCCACAGCGCCACGAGCGCCGCCGCCACAATGGCGGTGATCAGAAACCCTCTGGCGTTCTTCCCCTCCCGCTGCCGGGCCGCCTTGTAGGGGGAGCCAAGTTCATGGAGGGTCAGGGCCACGGCCTGTTCCGGGTCGTTGTGGGCGCAGAAGTCAGTATAGTACCGATAGGCCCCCTCGGAGACCTCCCGCCGCACCTGATACTGCTCCCCCTCCGCCGCCCTGGAGGCCGCCTGGTCGCACCACTGCTGCAGCGCCGGGGGCAGCTTTTCATATTCCATCATGGGCCTGTCGCCTTTCCTTTGCCGGTTTCGATTTTTAAATGTGCCTTCTTTTTAGCTGTTTGTACAGCCCGGCCGGAACAGACTGCTCCGGCCGGGCCGGTGAGACGAATTACTTCTGTTCGGGGTCCGCGATGGACAGCGGCGGGTCCTTCACCTCGGCCACGCCCTGGATGCCTGCGGCCAGACCGGCCAGCCCCTGAATCTCGGAGGGGATGATGATCTTGGTGGCCTTGCCGTCGGCGGCGGCCTGGAAGGCCTCCAGCGCCTTCAGCTTCACCACCTGGTCGCTGGGGGCGGCCTCGTTCAGCAGCTTCAGGGCGTCCGCCTGGGCCTGCTGCACCTTCAGGATGGCCTGGGCCTGGGCCTCGGCCTCCAGCAGCTTGGCCTCCTTGGCGGCCTCCGCCCGGAGGACCAGGGACTGCTTCTCGCCCTCGGCCACCAGAATCTGGGACTGCTTCTGGCCTTCCGCCTGCAAAATCTTCTCCCGGCGCTCACGCTCGGCCTTCATCTGCTTCTCCATGGCGTTCTGAATCTCCTTGGGAGGCAGGATGTTCTTCAGCTCCACCCGGTTGATCTTAATGCCCCAGGGGTCGGTGGCCTCGTCCAGGATGACCCGCATCTTGGAGTTGATGATGTCCCGGCTGGTCAGGGACTCGTCCAGGGTCAGGTCGCCAATGATGTTCCGCAGGGTGGTGGCGGTCAGGTTCTCAATGGCCAGCATGGGCTGCTCCACGCCGTAGGTGTACAGCTTGGGGTCGGTGATCTGGAAATAGAGGACGGTGTCGATTTGGATGGTGACGTTGTCCTTGGTGATGACGGGCTGAGGGGGGAAGTCGGCGATCTGCTCCTTCAGGGAGACGATTTTCGCCACCCGCTCCAGGAAGGGGATGGTGAAGTGAATGCCCACGCCCCAGACCGTGTGGAACGCGCCCAGCCGCTCAATGACATAGGCCCGGGACTGGCGCACCACCTTGATGTTGGCGGCGATGAAGGCGATGATCAAAAGGATTAAAATAGCTCCAATCACAAGTACCATGAAAAATGCTCCTCTCTGTTTGTTGTTTGCTACGGTTTGTCCGCCGATTCCTTCGGCTGGACGAATACCTTGACGCCCTCGATGCGGAGGACAGTGACGACGGTGTCGGCGGGAATCAGTTCGCCGGACTGGCTGCGGGCGCTCCAAACCTGGCCGCCCACCTTGACCTGGCCTCTGGCAAAGAGGTTGTCGATCTCCTCCAGCACTACGCCGTCCGAGCCCACCACCAAATCCAGGTTGGTGCGCTTCCTGTCCTTGGCGGAGAAGAAACGATTCGTCAAGGGGCGCAGGAGCAGCAGCGTGGCCACGCTGACCAGCAGGAACACGCCGATCTCCGCCCAGATGTTCTCAATGAACAGGGACAACAGCAGGGCGCACAGGGAACCCAACGCGAACCACAGGGACACCAGCCCCACCGTCACCGCCTCCGCCGCGGAGAATGCCACCAGCAGCACCAGCCAGATCACCATGTCAACAGGATGATTGACCATTTCCGGTTCCTCCTTTCTGCAAGTTTGAGTGTGCCTCCTGTTACTATTATGATTCTACCATGAATCCATGCAAATGTCGAATGAAAATACGATTAAAATTTCCGGCCATTTTTTCATCAAATTTTAATCTGAGTTTCATTTTTCTTTCATGTTCCGGCTTCCGGCAGGGGCAGGACCAGGGTGAACCGGCTGCCCTGGCCCGGAACGCTGCCGAGGAGGATGTCGCCGCCGTGGCGCCGGGCGATCCACCGGGCGATGGGGAGGCCCAGGCCGGTGCCGCCGGTGGCCCGGCTGCGGCTCTGCTCCGACCGGTAGAACCGCTCAAAGACCCGCTCCTGCTCCTCCGGGGGGATGCCGGGGCCGGTGTCGGCCACGGTCAGGAGGGCGTACCCCTCCCTGGCGGTCAGGCTCAGGGTGACGCTGCCCGACTGGGGCGTGTACTTGCAGGCGTTGTCCACCAGAATCCGCACCGCCTGGCGAATCAGCCCCACGTCCGCCAGGACGTACACCTGGGGGGCCAGGTCGCTTTCCAGCGTCTGCCCCGGCTCCAGCAGCGCCGTCTCCCGAAAGATGTCCTCCGCCAGGTCGGACAGGCAGAACCGCTCCGGCTCCACCACCTGAGTCTCGTTGTCCCCCCTGGCCAGAAACAGGAGCTGCTGCACCAGGTTGCTCATGTTCTCCGCCTCCTTGCGGATGGCGTCCACCGCCTCCTGCCGGACCGCCGGGTCGTCCTTCCCCCACCGGTCCAGCAGGTCGGCATAGCCCTGAATCACCGCGATGGGGGTGCGCAGCTCGTGGCTGGCGTCGGAGACGAACCGGGCCTCCGCCTGATAGGCGGTGTCCAGCCGCTCCAGCATGCCGTTGATGGCCGCCGTCAGCGCCGTCAGGCTGGCGGCCTGGCTGACAGGGGGACGGATACGGCTGCTGAGGCTCTCCACGTTGATGTCGTCCAGCCGCCGGGCCAGCTGCTGCAAATCGGAGGCGGTCAGCTCCGCCTTGGCCAGCACGTCCGCCGTCTCGCTGATGGCCTCCAGGGGGCGGGCCGCCTGCTGCACCATCCAGTTGTCGTACTCCACGCCGGTGACCAGGGCCGCCAGCTCCACCGCCGCAATCAGCACAAAGGCCCAGGCCGGACCCTGAAAGCACAGCAGCAGGATGGCGTCGATGGCCACATACCAGATCATCCCCCGGAACAGCAGCCGCATGACCTGCTTGCGGGCCTCCGAGGTGTTTGTCTCCCGGTTCATGTTGCAGACCTCCCTGGGTTGTTTTTATTGTCGGTGTTTGGCGGCTGGGTGAGAAGCGCCCCCTGTCAGGCAGACAGTGAAGACGCAAATTTCCCCGCAATCCGCTCTCGTCCATTGATTCAGAGGTTCCTGAAGCTGCGTCCGATCGATCCGGCACCGCCGGTCACTATGATTGTCATAACGATTTCTCTTTCATAAATAATTTTGTAAGTTATATCCATCTTCACGCATGGAGCGGCGGCCGCAGATTTTCTGCTGCCTTGTCAAACAACCGCTCCAATTTTGTAAGTAAATAAGCCGTCAGCAAAGATACAATGAACAACTGTATAAACATCAAAATGTCGACTTTACTGATTGTGATGAAGTCACGAAAAATATAGTAAGCAAAGAATGTATGCGTAAGCCACATGTATGTTGAATATTTTCCGAGAAAGCAGAAGAATTTCGATATACCTTTAGCAAAATCGAATATCACCGTGACAGAGTAAATAAACGGAATAATGATTATAATATCTATCGTGTTATAGCTCACGCCTGTCGATAGAGCGACTCGTACCGCTATTACGGCAGCCAGTAGTATGCCCGACAGTGCAAGCCTGCGCCAGGTTGTCTTCACGAGTCTGTCTGCAAGTTCAAACAACCTGAATTGTGAGCAGGCATATCCTTCCATCAGGATAATGGCGTAGGTTTTTGGCTCTCCCGTTAAGTTCATTATAAAAACGAACATTGCACAGGCACACAACATGGACAAAATCTCAGAGTGCTTAAACCGAAGGGTATCATATAAGTTTCTATACACTGTATCCATAAACGGAAACGCAATTAAAGCACATATATAAAATTTCACATACCACCATTCACTGTTATATGTGGTATCCCCAAACAATCCAAGCACGACAGCTTTCGCTCCATATGATGAAAAATCAGCCAGCAGAAAGCCGAGCGGAATAAAAACTACATACACGAGATAATACTTCTTTGCAAACCGCCCAAGCTGTTTCAGCATACGCTGACAGGAAATCGGCGCTGTATGTTCCAAATTCATTCTGCTGAATGCGTATCCCGTTGTGAAAGCATATATCGCAACACAAATTTTGCAAAACCAGGCAGCGCGTTCTCCGGTACCCTCCCCGGCGAACCAATCAATCACAGAGAAATATTCACATCCCAGTCTCGAAGGAACGGAAAACAAATGGTGATACAACATCAGTACGATTGCAAGTCCATGCAATGATATAGAATGGTCCTTTGTAAGTCCGTTTTTCACTGTATACCTCCTGATTGAATCAATACATTATCGTCCAGAACATCCCTGAAACAGGCAATTTCCTCGCAATCCGCTCTCGTCCATTTATTCAGAGGTTCCCTTGAACTATATCATAAAGCGGAGGATATGAGGTTCCTTAAGTTGATGACAGTTCCTTTCGGGAAAGCCATTGACGCGGAGGGGTTTCTAACAGCTGACAGCCAATCGCTAACAGCTGCTATCATTCCAAACTCAGCCCCAGCCAGCACCCCTCTGTCCGTGCCTCCCCCAGCCACTTCACCACGCCGTAAGGCGCCCCCTGTCCGGGGGCGTGGAGCAGCCAGCGGCCCCGCCCCAGGGCCGCTCCCAGGGCGGAGGCGGCGGCCGGGGCGGCCTCCGCCGGGCCCAGCAGCTCCCGCAGCAGCAGGGTGTCCCCCGCCCCGCCCTCGGCGGCGGCCAGATACAGGGCGTCCCCCGCCGCCACGGTGTACAGTCCCCCGCCGGAGGACTGGGACAGCCATTGCTGGGCCCGCAAAATATCCGCCGGATAGCGGAAGTGGGCCGTTCCCGTCAGCAGCGTCTCCCGCAGCGCGCCGTATTCCTCCGGCGTCACCGCCGTGGCGGCAGCGCCGGGGTGGGCGGCGGCGGTCCCCGCCAGCGTCCGCCGGGGGAAGTCCCGCCGGTAGCCCAGCCCTTCGTAAAAGTCAAACAGGCTGGCCTCCCCCGGCACCATCACTACGGCGGCGCAGCCCTCGGCGGCGGCCCGCTCCTCCGCCCAGCCCAGCAGGGCGCGGCCATAGCCCCGGCCCTGGGCGGAGGGGTGGGTGCAGAAGGCGTAGACGTACCGTACAGGCCGCGTCTCCCCGTTCTGCCCCACCAGCGTCATGGGCAGGGACAGCAGCATGGATTCTGCCTGTCCCTCCGCCTCCAGCACCAGCCCCCGGCCGGGGGCGTACAGGAGGGAGAGAAGGCGGTCAATGTCCTCCGCCTCGTCCCCGAAGCACAGCTGCCACAGGGTTTTGAGGCGGGGAAGGTCGCGGGCGGCGGCGGTGCGGCAGGTGGGATGGGTCATGGGGCGCCTCCTTGGGTGAATTGAGCTGTAGCTGGTTTTTCGGCTTTTCGCAGCAGCGCGTGAAGCCTGAACTTTTTTGCAGGGGCGCTTTGTGCGTCCGCATGTTGTCCCATAAAAAACGTTTGCTATAGGAATTTTGCCTGACCTTCCCACCCCTCAGTCAGCTACGCTGACAGCTCCGCCGTCAAGCGGCATTTCCGCTTCGCTCCCTACCCTTTCAGGGGAGCCATTGACGTAGTGGCATCCACAACTTTCTGCCTCCCCTGAAAGGCAATGTCATCAACTTAAAGGTGCAATCTATCTTGAGTTGAGGAGCACAACATGTCCTTACAGTCAGATTTCCACAACCAAAGGGCAACAAAATTGCCGCCCGTTCCGCCGTAAGGCAGGAACGTGGGCAGCAATCCCTGCCAGCCGCCATCGGCGGCAGTCTCACCACCTGAAAGTTACTTCGTTTCTAACGAGATAACCTACCTGTGAGCTGGACATCGCGAAGCCCCAGTGGGACAGGAGAGGGGTTCTTAGGGGGGAGTGAGGCCCCGAACTCCCCCCTGAGCCGCCTTCTTTTGCT
>JAJQBL010000127.1 GCA_021203325.1 Clostridiales bacterium
GGCCCAGCAGCTTCCGCTGGTTTGACCCGGAGCGGGGAGACGATGCGGAGTCCTTCCGTCAGGCCATGATGGTGGGAGGCGACTACCTCAGCAACCTGAGCTGGTACGAGTGCTGGATTCAGGAGTCCAAGGGCATCTATCACTGGCTGTCCGACTGGGGCATTCTGGCCCAGTACCCCAAGGCCTCCGAGGCGGGGGAGTTTTACAAACAGGAGGACTTTGTGGGCTACCGGGAGACCTTTGACCGGTTTGACCGCCACAAGAAGTGGATGGAGGTGCTGAGCCGCTACGAGATCCCCGTGCTGGAGCACACCATGGTGACGGACACCCTGACGGAGAGCGGCAGGGTCAGCGGCGTCATGGGCTTCCACGTCCCCAGCGGGCAGGTCATCGCCGTCAGCGCGAAGGCGGTGGTGCTGGCTACCGGCGGCGGCAGCTACAAGCCCGCCGGCTACCCCACCGGCGGCGACACCTTCGACGGGGAGTACATGGCCTATGAGCTGGGCCTCCCCATCGCGGGCAAGGAGTTTGAGGACTTCCACGGTACCTCTGGCACCGCCCCCGGCAACGTGTTTCTGGACAACCACTGGCAGTATCTGGAGAACATCTGGCTCTGCGGCGGCGATGTGGTGCCGGGAAACATCGGCAGCTACGCCGGCACCAAGGGCAACGTCATGGTGCTGGGCCGGGTGCGCAAGGCGGTGAACGGCGTCCCCAAGATCGACGGCTCGGAGACCCAGGACGTGGCCACCGCCGCCTTCACCCGACGGGGCGGCTCCCAGACCTACGGCAGCGACCCGGCGGAGCAGCGCTCCGGCAAGATGAGCAGCCCCGTGGCGGAGAGCAGTCTGGCCGGTGCGGCCACCGGGATGTGCTGCCACCTGACCTCCGGCGTCTTTTGCGGACTGCGGGAGCGGGACTGCGCCACCGGCATCCCCGGCCTCTATGTGGCGGGGGACGGCATCCACGCCACCTCCCCCTCCGGCGCGGCCTATCCCTGCGGGGTGGGCTTCACCTCCTGCTTCTGCTCCATTGACGGCGACCATGCGGGCAAGGCGGCCGCCGCCTACGCCGCAGGGCTCCCGACCCAAACCCTCTCCCCGGAGACGGTGGCGGCCAAGACGGAGGAGATCACCGCTCCCCTGCGGATGGAGAAGGGCTTCGACGCCAACTGGGCGCGGGACGTGCTGCATTCCATCATGGCCCCCTACTGGGTCAGCGTGGCAAAAAGCGAGGCCACCCTACAGGCGGCGCTGGTGCAGGTGCTGTACATGAAGGATCATGTCGTTCCCCGGCTGTCGGCCTGCACCAGCCACGACCTGCGGCTGTGCATTGAGGTGAAACATAAGGTGCAGAGCGCCGAGCTGAAGCTCCGGGCCAGCCTGGCCCGGCAGGAGAGCCGGGGCAACACCTATCGGACGGACTATCCCTATCGGGACGATGCCAACTTCCTGTGCTTCCTGACCCAGAAGAAGGGCGCGGACGGCGCGGCCACGCTGGAGAAGGTGCCGGTGCCGGAGGAGTGGGCCGGCGACCTGCGGCAGCCCTATGAGAAGCGGTATGTGTACTACTTCCCCGGTGAGCCGGAGGCGAAAGGCTTTGAACCGCCGGCGTCCCGCTGGGGCGGCAAAGGCGGAAAAGGAGGGAGAACATGAGCGTCATCAGAGTGGATTTGAACAAGTGCATTGGCTGTGAAAACTGTGTGAATATCTGTCCCCTGGACGTGTTCTACTTCGACCCGGTGGCCCACAAGTCGGTGCTGGCCTACCCGGAGAACTGCCAGAGCTGCGGCCAGTGCTACCTGAACTGTCAGGGCCGTGCCCTGGGCATCAGCAACGATATGTACGCCTACGCCATCACCGCCTTCCGGGGGGCGGGCACTGCCGCCATGAACCGGGTGGTGGTGACGGGGCCGGGGGTGCTGACCGAGGTGACACGGGGGAAGCTGCCGTAAACGGAGGCGCGCTGCAGCGGCAGAAAGGTGGCCTTGCTGATGTCCGCCAGGTCGGCCAGCTCCCGGACGGTAACCCGTTCCAGGGGCTTCGCAGCCCGCAGCTGCAAAAGGCCGATTGAATACTGCGCAGGGTGCGCTGCTATTTGCCATGGTATGCGGCCTTTTGCTTTACAAACTAACAACCGAACTATCGTTTATAGTGTCTCCGTCACGGATTGCACCGTTTGCAAGGTTCGTATCCCTGCGCAATTAAATCATCGCGGCTGCCTGTGTACTCCTGCCGATTTTCCTCGCTGATCTGGTCTACGCTGGAACAGGTGGGGTAATGAAACTTCTTCCCGTTTGTGTTCAGAATATATGTCGTTTCTTCGGTGGAATCTTCCGCTGCGGCGGAATCATCCTCCCAGCTGTCTCCCGTGGCGTAATCAATCACGACACCCGGCTGCACGTTGTAGCAGTATACGTTGAAGAGGACGCCGTCCCCTTCGTCCTCCACCGACATGGCTTCCATCTGCACCCCGCTGGCGACGAGGTTGTCGCCCTCAAAAATCGGCGTGACCCGGTACAGGACATGGTTCTCCGTCTCCTGAACATAGTCAGCGATCAGGTTCTCAAAGGGCAGCATACCCTCCACATTCAGGTATCTGGTGCCGGTGATCAGGTTTTGTTCATTGGCATTTTCAGCCGTAAGCTGGTATCCAATCAGATGGCAGCGGTTATAGAGATAGCTCCCGTCCACAAAGTCATACTGGACGCTATGCCAGCCGGTCGGTTTGACAGAGCTGATGTCGCCGCGCTCCTCCGTGGGCATCAGGTCGGTGCCAACGTTTGCAAACGCCGCGCTGCATCTGCCCAGCGTATCCAGTTCACTGTAACGCTCAAAAGAGGTGGTTGTCAGGTCGGTCTCTGTGAATTCCGGCACATTACCGTTCAGTTCCACATACGGGTCGCCTGAATATTCCGGGATATGAGCCAGGTCAATGATTTCCTCAGTGACTGACGTTGATTCCTCAGCAAGAGAGCTGCTGGTGGCCGGTTTGGCGCCACAGCCGACCAGGAGCGCAGCGATGAGGCAGCAAAGCGCAGAAATTTGCCGGATGTTCTTTTTCATCTGGTGTAGACCTCCATTGTGATTTTGTCGTGGGACGAACCCCGGAACTCCTCGGTAGACGTCAAGCGCCAGCCGTTGCCATGCACGTCAATATCGAAATAGAAATCACCCGGGTATTTACGGTTCCATTTGAACAAAATGATTTTTTCGACCCACTTCTCATATGGCGCAGCGGAAACATCCTCCACGAAGCAGTACTCCCCGGGGGCCGCTTCACTCAGGAACCGCTCATCTACATTGATTTGCGGAGCATCCGTTTCCGAGAATTGATTTTTCGTGTAATGGTTCATCCAGAGCCGGCCGTCGGCTGTCATCGCAAGGACCCGCTGCCGCAGCACGCGGTCCTGACTCTGCCGCCGATGATGGAACGTCATGCCGTTTCTGTCATCTACAGCCGCTATTATCATCATTTCCTGTCTCCTCCCATGTCATAGACCAATTATCTGCATCGTGCTTTCGCAAAACTGGATGTCATCGGTGCGCCCAATAGGACAGGAGGCTGGCCAATCCATGGTCAGCCTCCTGTCTGCTTCGTAAATTTGAGGGTTACTGCCTGCTATGGTTTGCAAACCTTACATGGTTCATAGCCCTGGGCAATTGCAGTAGACTTTGAAATTGCATGCTTGCTCTTACTCAAATAGCGGCATCCATCCCGATGGTATTTGGAGCCTGTGTCAGTGATATAAACGGTTTCACTGCTGGAGCTGCCCGTACTCTCGATAACAGTAGTTTTTGACTTTACCGTAACGGTAGCCGACTTTGTCGAGGCGTTTCCACTGCTGTCGGATACGGTATACGTAACTTCGTATGTTCCGGGTGTGGAGTAGTCGACCGCAGAATCATCAACGGATACGCTTGTGGTTAAGTCTCCGTCTGTCGTGTCGGATGCCGAAACGAGGCTGCTATAGTCGGGGGCGTCATCACCTGCTGTCAGGGACAAAGACGCTGTTGACAGCGTTATGACAGGCGGGGTGGTATCCTTTATTGTTACAGCGGCGCTCTTTTCTGCCTTGTTGCCGGCCGCATCGGAGACATGATAGGTAATCGTGTATTCGCCCGGTACTCCGTAGCTGACATTCAGTGCATCGAGTACAATGGAATCCGTTATGTCGCCGTCAATTTCATCCGTGGCCGTAACGCCGGAAAGGTAGTCCGGCGCGGACTCGGTGTCTGCCAAATAGTACTCCGTTTGTACGCCGCTTAATTCCGGAGCGACTGCATCCACAACCTTCACTGCGATAGTGGCGGTGGACGCATTCCCGTAATCGTCTGCCGCAGTAATCGTTACTGTGTAAGAACCAGGAGTCGAAAAACAGACAGATTCAGCGCTCAGTGTGTAATCATCCGCTGTTTCGCCGGAAGCCGTTTGCACATCGGTAATAGAGAGCGTTACATCAGATACCTCGTCCTCCGCAACTGCGTAGAGGGCGTTTTCTTCGTTGGAGTCATCAGAGATACTGAGCGTTTCCCCGTAATTTACCTCCAGGTTATCCGCCAGGTCTGTAAAAACCGGTGCAACAGAGTCATTGACCAAAACAGGAACGTTTGCTGTAGTAATGTTCCCGGAACCATCTTCGGCGGCAACCAGCACGGTGTACTGTCCCGGCAGGAGGAAACAGACAGTGGACGAATCTAAGGAATATGAATCGCCCGAATGAGAAGAACCTGGCACAACCCCTGAGATGTAAATGGAGGTTTCGGACACTTCGTCCTCTGCAACTGCGAAAATGGTGGCATCCCCACGATCCAGACTGGAAAGCCCCACCGTTGTGCCGTATTCTATTTCAATGCTGTCCGATATTTCTGTAAATACGGGGGCAGTAAGGTCAACAACGTGAACCACAGTCTGCGCGGTCGATTCATTGTTATGATCGTCGCTTGCGCTAAGAGTGACAGTGTAGTCCCCAGGGGCGTCAAACGATACAGAGGTGCTGTCTGATGAAACACTTGCCGTATCCGGTATGACTCCCGTGATGCTGACCGAGACAGCGCCATCACGGTCATCGGTGGCCTCTGCAAGCTCTGTGATCGGGATGCTTTCCCCGTACCCAACCGTAGTCTCGAAGGTCTCTATGTCAGGAGGCACCATATCATAAATGAACGAAATCAAAAGGCTGGAGACAAGGAGTGTCAGCGCTGCAACAAGAAGCAGGTGTCCCCTGCTTTTCAGCTTATCGCTATGCTTCACTTTTGCCAGCAACCACAACACGATAAATGCCAAAAGGCTCCCCAGGCCAAGTAGAAATGCAATTGAAACGACAACGTCCATTTTGATCTCTCTTTCTTTTTGCGCGTCCTCCGCTGCGTAGATTCTGAAAATGTGAACGATCACATTTTACGACACTGATCATTCCTGCAAAACCGAAACTTTTGCAATAGTGAAGCGAAGCGGCAGCCATATCTATAAAAGTTTTTCGTTGCAAACATATGGTTATTGTAGCATCAATGTAAATTTTTTGCAATACTTGCTTTGAAGATTATAGCCAATGACTATGTTCCACCCGCGTACAACAATATTCAATATACCGGCTCCTGCTGCAGGCCATCCCTGACGACAACATTGCCCTGATGCAAGGCAGAAATCAGCGCATACCGTTTTTATGCAATCTTTTTTCTTGACGGATTTTCGTTTTCCTGTTATACTGATAAGTGACGAACCAATGCGACAATTCTGGAAAAAAGTTGCACATTGTGGCGTGTACTCGGCAAAATTTCATTAACAGGAGGGAATTAGTATGAAGCGTACCTGGAAACGGCTGACAGCTCTGCTGTTGGCGCTGGCCATGTGCCTGTCCATGTTATCCGTCAGCGCCTGGGCGGCGGAGACAGATGAGGAATTTGCCGCGGGGGGGTAGCGTAAGCGCTGCCTCTGAGGACAGCGGCACCTGTGGCGACGATGCCACCTACACCCTGGATTCGGACGGCGTTCTGACTGTCTCCGGCACCGGAGCCATTGACGACGGGGCCTTTGCAGACAACACGGACATTGTCGCCGTGGTGATTGAGGACGGCATCACCGCCATCGGCGAGGCCACGTTCTATGGCTGCGAGAGCCTGACCACCGTGACCATCCCTGACAGCGTCACCTCCATTGGCGAGGGTGCATTCGCCTACTGCGGCCTGACCACCGTGACGATTCCGGCCGGCGTCACCACCATTGGTGTTGGCGCGTTCCTGCTCTGCCAGAACCTGACCGCCATCAC
>JAJQBL010000075.1 GCA_021203325.1 Clostridiales bacterium
TAAGTTGATGACATTGCCATCCACTGTCCCCTTCTCCGCTATATCTATATCATACGCAAAAATCCCCCAGGTTGCAAGAGGAAAATAAAAATAATTTTCATGGATGGAGAAAATTTTCAAAAACAGGTGAAATCTTTCCCCCGTCCTGATTGAAAAAATTTTTCACCGATGGTATAATAAAAGAACAAGCCAGATTGCCTGCGGTTCGGCATCCGGGCAATGGCATATTCCGTCAGTCTGTATCACAGTTGAGAAAGAATGAGGTAACTATGGATCAACAGGCATTTCAGGCCCGGCACCAGTGGGCCAGGGACGAGTTAAAACGCTGCGTGGACTTCTGGCTCCGCTGCGGCATGGACCGGGAGCATGGCGGCGTGTACACCTGCCTGGATCGGACAGGGAAGATTTACTCCACCGACAAGAGCGTTTGGATGCAGGGCCGCTGCGGCTGGATCTTCGCCTACCTGTGCACCCAGTACGGCCCGCGGCCGGAGTGGCTGGAGGCGTCCCGCTCCTGTCTGGACTTTCTGGAGGAGCATTGCGTCAACCATGACGCCGGAGGGCGGCTCTACTTCACCGTCACCGGTGACGGCAGGCCCCTGCGTCAGCGCCGGTACTGCCACTCCGAGAACTTCTACACCATCGCCAACGCGGAGTACTACGCCAACACCGGCGACACCGTCCGCATTGAGCGTGCCCGCCGGGCCTACGACATGGTCTACAAGCTGAACAACGGCCTGATTCAGGACCCCACCGGCCTCGGCCCCAAGACCATCCCGGAGATCCGCAGCAGCCGGGCCTTTGGCGACCCCATGATTTACCTGAACGTCACCGCCGTCATGCGCCGCTGCGACCCGGAAAATAAGGAACTCTACGACCAACGGGCCCAGGAGTGCGTGGACCACATTTTGAAGTACCACTACAAGCCGGAGCTGAAGTGCGTGCTGGAGACGGTGGGGATGAACGGCGAACTGCAGACCGACACCACCGCCGGCCGGGTGGTGAACCCCGGCCACGACATCGAGGGCAGCTGGTTCCTGGAGGAGCAGGCCAACTACACCGACGACGAGTCCCTCCGCCAGGTGGCCCGGAACATCTTCCACAACGCCATCAACGCCGGTTGGGATGAGGAGTACGGCGGACTGCTGTACTTCATCGACTGCATGGGCTGCCCGCCGGAGGCCTATGAGCACGACATGAAGCTGTGGTGGCCCCACAACGAGATTCTGATTGCCTCCATGATGTTCTACCGGGACACCGGGGAGGAGCAGTATCTGGACTGGTTCAACAAGACCGCCGATTATGTGGAAAAGCACTTTGCTGACCCGGAGTATGGCGAGTGGTACGGCTACCTCCGCCGGGACGGCCTGCCCACCATGCCCGCCTGCAAGGGCAGCACCTTCAAGGGCCCCTTCCATGTGCCCCGCTGCCTCATCACCCTGGACAAGCTCATGGACGAGATCGAAGCCAAATTTTAACCCCGCATCCCGGACAGCACAGCCAACGCACCAAAAGGAGGGAGGAGGAACGCAATGGCACTCCAGCAGCAGCAACAGCCGGTGGAAGGAAATATCTTTGCCCATATCAGCAACGGCTATTATCACTTTACTGCCGCAGAGCGAAAGGTGGCCGACTATGTGCTCAACCACAGTACCGAGGTGCAGTACATGTCCATTTCCGACCTGGCGGAGGAGTGCGGCGTGGCGGAGGCCACCGTCTCCCGCTTCTGCCGCCAGCTGAAGCTGAAGGGATACAACGCCTTCAAGCTGGCCCTGGCCAAGGCCACCGTGGCCGACCAGGGCAGCGTGGCCCCCGTTCTGGAGGGGCAGGAGGGGAACATTGACCCGGAGGACAGCCTGCCCGACCTGTGCCGGAAGCTCTACGCCGCCCAGACCGCCGCCATCGGTCAGAGTATGTCCCTGATCCGGCCGGAGGCCATCACCCGGGCGGTGGATCTGCTCCAGAATGCGGAGCGGGTCTACTGCATGGGCCAGGGGGGCTCGCTGATCCTGTCCTGGCAGGCGGCCCACCTGTTTTCCACCGTCTCCCCCAAGTTCCACTTCTCCCAGGACTCCCACCTCCAGGCCACCACCGCCGCCCTGCTGACGGAGCGGGACGCCATCCTGTTCTTCTCCTACTCCGGCTCCACCAGGGACATCACAGAGCTGATGGGGCTGGCGAAAAAGCGGGGGGCCAGCATCATCCTGATCACCCGGTTCTCCAAGTCTCCGGGGGCCGCAAGGGCGGACGTGGTGCTCCAATGCGGCTCCTTTGAAAGCCCCCTCCAGCTCAGCAGCATCCCCGCCGAGATGGCCCAGCTGTATGTGGTGGATGTGCTCTATAACGAGTTCGTCCGCCGGGACCCGGAGACCGCCCGCAGGAACCAGGAACGCATCGCCGAGGCCCTGGCGGAAAAGCACCTGTAGGCCGGGCAAACCACGACTTTCCCAGTGAGGCAGACAGCCATGTTTCGACAAGTATTCGATCCCAACAACCTGTTCTGGCGGTTCATCAGCCGGTGTGTGGACTTTGTGGGGCTGAGTCTGTTCTGGGCCGCCCTGAGCCTGCCCATCGTCACCGCCGGGCCGGCCACCGCCGCCCTTTACTACACGGTGGTCAAAACCTTCCGCCACGGGGAGGACGGGGCCTTCGGCCTGTACTGGAAGGCTTTCGTCCAGAACCTGCGCCGGGGGATTCCGGCCACGCTGATTTTCCTGCCGGTGATGCTGTTCATCTTCTACGGCTACGCCGTCATGCACGCCAACGCCACCTCCGACCTGGGCGTGGTCATGTTTGTGGCCTATTATGTGGCCCTGATTTTGCCCATCGGGCTGTTCTGCTACCTGTTCCCCGTCATGGGGCGGTTCGACCTGACGCTGAAGGAGCTGTTTCAGACCTCCTTCGCCCTGTGCGTCCGCCATCTGCCCACCACGGTGATTCTGGTGCTACTGATCGTGGAGCTGGTGATTTTCGTACTGGAGCGGTGGTGGCCCATCTTCTTCGTGCCGGTGCTGGCCATGCTGCTGTTCTCCCTGTTCCTGGAGCGCATCTTCCCCAAGTATTTAAATGAGGAGGAGCGGGCCGCCCTGGAGGACCGGCACCCGGAGGACGAGGAGTAATCCTTTCAGGAAACAGGAACCCCTGATGGCTGCGTCTGCCGCAGCGGTCAGGGGTTCCCTTTTTGCTTTTTGACTTCTAAGGAACCTCTGAACAAATGAACTTCGGCGCCTTGCGGTAAATTTGCGCCATAAATGCGTTGCAAAATCTTGAAATCCGTCAGGATTCCTGCAATTTTGCGCCTTTTTCTGACGCAAATTTCCTCGCAATCCGCTTTCGTCCATTTATTCAGAAGTTCCTTAAACAATGGGAAGAAACAAGGGGCGGCAGTTCTGCCGCCCCCTGGGGTCATTCCTTCCAAAGATAGTGCATGAAAATCGGAATCTGCTTATTCCAGCTCTCGCTGGAGTGGGTGCCGCCCCGCTGTTGATAGGGGTACACGCTGCACTCCTGCATCACAAGCAGGCGGTTCAGCTGCAGGGAGCAGCCCACCTGTTTGGACAGATCCGCCCGGGTATCCCCCTCGTCGCCGCCCCAGCTCAGAAACAGGCGGGTGTTGGAGTCCACATAGCTGTTTGCGATCAGGCCGCTCAGTTCCCCGTATCCCACAGAGAAGTCGCAGGACAGGCAGGCCGCCTTGGAGAACCAGCGGTTATACTTCGTCAGGGCGTACAGGGCCAGGGTGCCCCCCATGCCGTAGCCGCCGATGGCGGTGCAGAGGCGGAAGGGGTTGGTGCGGTACCGCTCATCAATCACCGGCTTCAGCTTGTACAGAATCCACTGAACCACCTCATCCCCCTTGCCGGACAGCTCTGTCCCGTCCCGCAGGCAGGAAAAGGGGCAATACGCCTGATCGCACTCCCCTTCACCGCCGGGGCCGCCGATGGAAACGATGATCATTTCCTTGTCCCAGCTGTCCATAAAGGAGGCCATGCTGGCCATGATGTTGCCCGCCTCATCCCGGCAGGTGAAGGCCCTGACGCCGTCCAGTAAGTACATCACGGGGTACAGCTCATCCCCGTCCTGGTAGCCGCGGGGCAGCCAAACCCGTATTTCACATTCCCGGTTCTGGAGCGAATTCGGAATCGTAAATGTCTCAATCATGCAAACGTTCCTCCAAACTAAACCGGTGTCCCGCGGGCACCGAACCTGCTGTGGGCGGCACTCTGCCGTGCCGATGTTATCCCACCCATTGTGTCTATTTTATCACAGCTTGCCAGCTCTGTAAAGGTCATTTCATAAGTTTGGAACTTTTCCTCATTCCGGCGGTATTTTGTCCAAATTTTTGTTTATTTTTCCGCTGCTTCTTCCAATTTTTCGCTTGTTTTTTCGTGCAGGACGTGCTGCGGCCGCCCCTGCCGGGACACGCAAAAGAACCCGCCCAGCGTCGCTGCCATAGCGGGTTCCCTCGCGTTATTGAATCGTACAGGTCAGGGTGCTGGCCCCTGTCACCTCGTCCAGGTCGCTGGTATAGGCGTTGACGGAGCAGAAGCAGTATACCCAGCTGCCCGCCGTGATCTCCACACTGCCCGCGCCGGTGAGGCTGGGCTCATAGGCCTGGGGAATATAACGGGTGGATTCACTGAAGGCTTCCTCCAGCACATAAATCTCCCAGGTGACGTCCTCATTGCCCGCCCCGTTTTCGATGGTAAAGAGATAGGTGCCGGATTCCGCCGCCTCAAAGGTGTAGCAGCCGTCAAAGGCATCCTCGGAGGTGATGACCAGCGCCGCCCCGGAGGCATCCGCGGAATCGTTGGTGCCCTGACTGAAGGCGCCGGCGGACACCGCCCCTGCCGTCCGGGACACCAGCAGCTGACTGCTGCCCGCCTCCAACGGGTCGCCGGTGAAGGCGTTCACCGAACAGATGCAGTAGACCTGTCCCCCCGCCGTCAGGGAAAGGGTGCCGCTGCCCGTCAGGCACGGCTCATAAACCTGGGGGATGTACCGGGTCGCGTCCTCAAAGGGCTCCTCCAGCACGTAGACCTCCCAGGTCACCGTCTGGCCCGCCGCGTTGGACACGGTGAAGGAATAGCTGCCGTCCTCCGGAACGGTGAAGGTATAGGCGGCGTCATAGGCGTCCCGGCTGTCAATGGTGAGCCACAGCTCCGCCTCCGAAGAAGTCTCGCCGGAGGATGCGTCCCCGGTTTCCGGCTCAGAAGAGGCATCGCCGGAGGAGGCGGCGTCCTCCACCTCAGGAGCAACACCGCTGGAGGATGCGCCATCCTCCACCTCAGGGGAAACGCCGCTGGAGGACGCATCCTCCTCCGGCGAAACAGCGCTGGAGGACGTGGCCTCTGCCTCGCCTGCCGTCGAAGATACAGCCCCCTCCGGCGCATCTTCGTCGGACGCCACCCTGCCGCAGCCCGCCAGCAGGGCGGCCACCAGCAGCGCGGACAAGAGTAGGGAAAGGTGCTTCTTCATCCTGGCTCCTCCTGTTCTTTCCCGGTTTGACTCTATCATACTACCGGGGAGCGGATTGCACAACAACAAATCGGTAACAACTCCGCGGAATCCAGCGCCGCCGCAGGGGAAGCGGAGAATCGGGTGATTACTCGTTCTCCAGAAGCTCGGTGTAGAACTCCGCATAGTCGGTGCGGCCCTGCTTCACCGCCTCAATGGCGGCCCGGGGATGCTGGTTCAGCTTGCCCGTCAGCAGATAGGGGATGTCGTAGCCCCAGACGACGCCGGACTCCCGCAGGGGGATGATATGATTTTGCAGGAAACGGAACACGGGATACACGTTGTACTGGGGGTTCTTCAGGAAGCTGAGCAGCAGCTCCATGGAGCAGTTGCCGCAGCCCCGGCCCATGCCGTTCATGGTGGCGTCCAGGTAGGAGACGCCGTTGGCCAGGGCCTCAATGGTGTTGGCAAAGGCCAGCTGCTGGTTGTTGTGGGCGTGGATGCCGATCTGCTTGCCGTACTTTTCGCCCACCTCCAGGTACTGCTCGGAAAGGCGGCGCACCTGCTCCGGCACCAGACTGCCGTAGCTGTCCACCAGGTAGATCACGTCCACCGGGCTCTGGCCCAGCATTTCCAGGGCCTGGGCCAGGTCGGACTCCTTGGCCTTGGAGACGGCCATGATGTTGCAGGAGACCTCGTAGCCCTTCTTCTTTGCGTCCTCCACCATGCGGATGGCGGTGGGCATCTGATGGATGTAGGTGGCCACACGGATCAGGTCGATGACGCTTTCGGAGCGGTCCAGGATGTCCGTCTTGTAGTCGGTGCGGCCCACGTCGGCCATGACGGCAATCTTGGTGTCGGAATTGTTTTCGCCCACCACGGCGCGGATGTCCTCCTCGTCGCAGAACTTCCACTTGCCGAACTTGTTGACATCGAACAGCTCCTTAGACGCCTTATAGCCAAACTCCATATAATCCACGCCGGCCTTGACGTTCGCCCGGTACAGCGCGTTCACAAAGTCATCTGTAAACTCAAAATTATTCACCAGACCGCCGTCACGCAGGGTAGCGTCCACCACGCGGATGTCGGAACGGACGGTCATCAAATCGCCTTTCTGTGCCATTGAAAATTCCTCCATATTTTTTGTTGCCTGAAAAAGCCACAAAGCTAGAATATCATATTTCCCTCAAAAGTCAACCCTTTTCTAAAGCGCTCCACGAGAATCAAAGTTCAGGTCAACGATACCAAAGGGGCAATATCATCAACGGAAAGGGATTGCGCTCCTCACGTTGACGAAGTCCCCAGCAGCCTCCGGTGCTCCTGCACCACCAGAATCAGACACAGCACCAGCGCCAGAGCGTCGCTGACCGGCTGGGCCATGAAGATGCCGTTGATACCCAGAGCCAGGGGGAGGAGGTAGAGGAAGGGCACCAGGAACACCACCTGCCGCAGCAGCGTCACCAGAATGGAGGGCATGGGCTTGGCGATGGACTGGAAGAAGTTGGTCACCAGCATGACGAAGCCCAGAAAGGGCGTAATGCAGAAGTTCAGCCGCAGGCCGGTGACGCCGATGGCCAGCATCTCCTCCGTGCCGCCGAAGGCCAGCAGGATCTGTCTGGGGAACAGCATCACCAGCAGCCAGATGACGCAGGTGACCCCGACGGAGAAGGCCGTGGCCTGATAGAGGGTGGACATCACCCGTTTGTACTGGCCTGCGCCGTAGTTGTTGCCCACAATGGGCTGAGTGCCCTGGCTGATGCCGCTGGCGGGCATGATGACGAAGGTCATCACGCTGGAGATGACGGCGTAAATGCTGATAGCCGTGTCGCCGCCGTAGTTGCCCAGCTGGACGTTGTAAACCAGACTGATGAAGGCCATGGCCATCTGCGTGACCCAGAAGGCGAAGCCGCAGCTGATGATCTTTTTGGACAGCTGGCCGTCCGGACGGAAGATTTTCCCGCTGACAGTCACCAGGGTTTTGCCGCCGAACACCTGCCAGGCGCCGAAGGCGGCGGAGACGGCCTGACCGATGACCGTGGCCCAGGCTGCCCCCACCACGCCCCAGCCCAGGGCGCAGACGAACAGGGCGTCCAGGGCGATGTTGGTGACAGCCCCCACCGCGGACACGCACATCCCCATCATGGGCTTGCCGGAGACCCGGACAAAGTCCCCGCACACCATGGTCAGGCCCTGGAACAGGCAGCCCATGGCCACGATGCGGTAGTAGCTGACGGCGTAGTCATAGGAGGTCTCCGTCACGCCGAACAGGGTCAGGATGGGTTCCCGGAACAGCTGCAAAACCACCGTCAGCAGCACCTCAAAAATCACCACCAGCACGATGGCGTTGCCGAAGGACAGGTTCATTTTATCCCTGTCGTTCTGCCCGGCGAAGAGGCTGAACAGCGACGCGCCACCGGCGCTGCAGGTCAGGGCGAAGGCGATCATCATATAGGACAGGGGAAAGCAGATGGACAGTCCCGCCAGGGCGGAGGTGCCGCAGATGTTCCCCACGAACATCCGGTCAACGATGTTGTAGACGGCGGTGATGAGCAGGGAAACCGCCGCCGGAATGGAAAACCGCAGAATCAGCGGCGCCAGCTTCCCGCCCAGATAGTCTACCTTTTGGTTCATGGCGTTCAACGTCCTTTCTATTTTGTTAGGTTCCTAAGCCATTTATTCCATATCCCGCCGGGACGGCCCGGACAGGTTTTCCGACATCTTTTCCATCACCTCAAAAAAGACCATCAGCTGCCCGGGGGAAACGCCCTCTGTCAGTTCATCCTCCAGCTCCTTCAGGTCGGCAACCACCTGCCGCTGATGGGCCAGGGCGGTTTCTGTCACGACGATGCGCTTCAAACGGCTGTCTCTGGCCTCTGTTTCCCGGTAAATCAGCCCGTTTTGCTCCATTTTTTTCAACAGCTCCGTCACCGTGGAGGGGCGGAGGCCGAATTCCTCCTCAATGTCCCTCTGGTAGACCGGTTCCTCCTGAGCCAGGATAAAATGTAAGGCCCTGCCCTGGGCCCCGCTGAGGCCGCTGCGGGTGGAGCAGGCGTCCAGCCTGTGGCGAATCTCATTGGCAAGCCTGCTGACGGAGTGGGCCGCGCTCTGGTTTTGCATCTGTGCTGCCTCCTCTAATTCTTAGTTTCCTAAGTATTATACTCCGTCATTTTCCCGGTGTCAACCCCTCGGGCGAAAAAAGTGCAGGCTGCACGAAAAAACCGGGCTGCCGCATCCCCGATTCGGAGACGGCAGCCCGGTTTCATTCAGCTCTGTATCGTTTTATATCACATAATCGTTCCAGTCACCCTCCCGGTGCATCAGGTCGGCCAGGGTGACGCCCTCCAGATAGTCCCGGATGACCTGATCCAGCCCCTGCCACAGGGGCAGGGTGGGGCACGCCGCCATCCGAGGGCAGGGGGCCGCCCCGTCCTCCAGGCAGGACACCGGCGACAGGGATTCCTCTGTCAGCGCCAGAATGCTGTAGACCGTGTACCGCTCCGGCGCCTTCGTCAGGCGGTACCCGCCCTCCTTGCCCCGGAGACCGGCCAGGAACCGCTCCTTCACCAGCAGTTTGATAATGCTTTCCAGGTATTTTTCCGAAATCTCCTGCCGCTCCGCTACTGTTTTCAGCGGAATATAGCCCTCGGCCTGATGCTCTGCCAGGTCGATCATCACGCGGAGCGAGTAGCGCCCCCTGGTGGAAATCAGCATATGGAAGCCCCTTTCCGGTTTGGTTTCTCTATATTTCCTATTATCCTATTATATAGTAGGTTGGTTGGAAAATCAATCGCAATTTTTTCCAATCCCCCCTTGACAACCGGGGCCTGCCGTTCTATAATGTGTATAAACCTATAGGGAAGGTTGGTATAAACAGCGAGGCCCGCGCCTTCCCTACACCCCCACCGCGTGCCGCAGCCGCGGCCGTCCACGAAAACGATACATCACGAATCTGTTTGGAGGAATCTGTTATGAGCGCTATTTACACATCCGCTGACCAGCTGATCGGCAAGACCCCCCTGTTGGAGCTGACCCATCTGGAGCGGCAGGAGGGACTGGAGGCCAAAATTGTGGCCAAGCTGGAGTATCTCAACCCTGCCGGTTCCGTGAAGGACCGCATCGCCAAGGCGATGATCGACGACGCCGAGGCAAAAGGGCTGCTGACGCCAGACTCCGTCCTTATCGAGCCCACCTCCGGCAACACCGGCATCGGCCTGGCCTCCGTGGCCGCCGCCCGGGGCTACCGCATCATCATCGTCATGCCGGAAACCATGAGCGTGGAGCGCCGCCAGCTGATGAAGGCTTACGGCGCGGAGCTGGTGCTGACGGACGGGGCCAAGGGCATGAAGGGGGCCATCGCCAAGGCGGATGAGCTGGCAAAGGAGATCCCCAACAGCTTCATTCCCGGTCAGTTTGTGAACCCCGCCAACCCCGCCGCCCACAGGGCCACCACCGGCCCGGAGATTTGGGCGGATACGGACGGCCAGGTGGACATCTTTGTGGCCGGTGTGGGCACCGGCGGCACCATCACCGGCGTGGGAGCCTATCTGAAGGAGCAGAACCCCAACGTGCAGGTGGTGGCGGTGGAACCGGCCTCCTCCCCGGTGCTGAGCAAGGGCGTAGCAGGGAGCCACAAGATTCAGGGCATCGGCGCAGGCTTCGTGCCCGATGTGCTGGACACCAAGGTCTACGATGAGGTCATCCCCGTGGAAAACGAGGACGCCTTCGCCGCCGGCAAGCAGGTGGGCAAGGCGGAAGGCATCCTGGTGGGCATCTCCTCCGGCGCGGCGGTCTGGGCCGCCGTTCAGCTGGCGAAGCGCCCGGAGAACAGGGGCAAGACCATCGTGGCCATCCTCCCCGACACCGGCGACCGGTACCTCTCCACCCCGCTGTTTGCGGATTGACCTGGGGAACCCCTGAATAAATGCAGCTGCGGCGCCTTGCGGTAAATTTCCGCCATAAATGCGTTGCAAAGCCTTGAAATCCGTCAGGATTCCTGCGCCTTTGCGCCTTTTTACGACGCAAATTTCCTCGCAATTCGCTCTTGCGCATTTATTCAGAGGTTCCCTGGTTTTCCATCTGACACTGTCCCCACACCCTATACGTTACAAAACAAAAAGGCCCCGGCGCACACACGGAAGCACTCCGTTGTGTGCGCCGGGTTTTTGCCGGGTGCTACCCGTTGTCAGTCTCCCGCTCGATCAGCAGCCCCTTCATGGAGCCGGTCTGGTTATGTACCTGATAGATGTGGGCCGTCTCCGCCGGGGTGCAGCCCAAGAGGAGCTTGACCTCGGAGTCCCGCTTGCGGAGATCCACGGTGCAGATCACCGCGTTGACCCGCCGCTCTTCCGCCGAGCCGACCCAGACGTCGATGCCGCCCCGGTCCAGGGAGGCGGTATGCTCCAGATAGCCGTAATCCACCTCGTAGAGCAAGTCCGGGAAGTGCGGGTGAGGCGTCCCCTTGGGCCGGTCGATGACCAGGGTGGAGTGGGCCACCAGCTGGTCCAGAGCTGTCCAAAACTCGTGATTGTGGCTGTGTTCCATGACTATAATATTCCTTCCTTATCCTGCTGAATCAGCAGTTTGATGGCCTCTATGCCTACGCGGACGGCGGTGGAGGTGTCCTGGCTCTCCGCCTGGTCCAACCCGGCGGCCTGCCGCTCCTGGTTCCAGATGACATGGAAACAGGCCCCGCACCGCACCCCTCTTGCGGCGGCCACGGTGAACAGGGCGGCGGCCTCCATCTCACTGGCCAGCACGCCCAGCCGCTTCCATGCTTCCCATTTTGCCCGCAATTCACCGGCCACCGGCATGGAGGCGGGGTCATGCTGCCCATAGAAGCTGTCCTTGGACTGCACCACCCCCAGCTTCGGCGTGACGCCGCAGCGCAGCGCCCCCTGCCGCAGGGCTGCCGTCACCGTAAAGTCGGGGACGGCGGGATATTCGATGGGGGCATACTCCCGGCTGGTGCCCTCCATCCGCACGGCCCCGGTGGCCACCACCAGGTCGCCGGAGGCCACGTCCAGGCGGATGCCGCCGCAGGTGCCCACCCGCAGGAAGGTGTCCACCCCCAGCTGTGCCAGCTCCTCCATGGCGATGGCGGCGGAGGGGCCGCCGATGCCGGTGGAAACCACTGCCACCGTTTCCCCCAGCAGCCTGCCCTTCCAGGAGCAGAACTCCCGGTTCGTGGTCAGGTGGCAGGGCTCCTCCAGATATTGGGCGATGGCGGCGCACCGCCCCGGGTCGCCGGGCAGGATACAGTACCGGCCCAGTCCGTCCTCCCGGCTCAGCCGGATATGAAACTGCACCTCACGCGTTTCCTTTTTCATAGGGCGCCTCCGTGTGTTTGGCCCATTGGCCAAGATGGGCTTATTTTAACACAGCTTTTCCAAAAGTGCAAGCCCAACTTGTGAAAAAACAGGGCGGGACAAAAAAGGCGGGCGCCGCCTTCCGGCTTCGCCCGCCCCTGCTCCTACGGAACCTGCTCAGCAGCCGCAGTGCTTTCTCCCGCGGCTGTCCGACTGAAAGGATGCACACTCCGTACAGTCGCAGCTCTTGGGATTGATCTCCCCGCAGCAGCCCACCTTGATGGTGTTCAGGGTGCAGTAATTCTGCTCACCGGCGTGGTGGGCACAGGTGTTGACGGAACATTCGATGTTGTGGTTTACCTTGTCCATAACAGATACCTCCTTGGATTGGTACGGTTTCAGTATGGGCATTTTTGCGAAAATCATACCCCACAGTTACAGTTTTTTGCATTGAGGGGAGAGGCCCCCGGCAGCCTCCAGCTGGGCCTCCGCCGTTTCGATATACTTCGCCGTGTTATAGCGGAGGTAATCCGCCTGCTCCGGGGACACCTGCCCCACCACCCTGGCGGGGCAGCCCATCACCAGGCTGTAGGGCGGGATGTTCATCTTCCCCGTCACCAGGGCGTTGGCGCCGACGACGCAGTGCGCCCCCACCTGACAGCCGGACAGCAGGGTGGCCCCCATGCCGATCATGGTGCCCTCCCCCACGGTGCAGCTGTGGACGATGGCCCCGTGGCCCAGAACGCAGCCCCGGCCGATGCGGACGGGGGCGCCGGTGTCGCAGTGCAGAACGCAGTTGTCCTGGACGTTAGTTTCCGCGCCGATGAAGATGGCGTCCATGTCCCCCCGGACGGTGACGCTGTACCACAGGCTGACGTGTTCTTCACAGGTCACATCGCCAATCACCGCCGCGTTTTCCGCGATGCGGACGGTGGGGTGCAGTTTGGGGTGCTTCCCCTGATACGGTTTGATGATCATGATGGATTCCTTTCCGGGTGGGTGGATGCGGGGCGGTTTGCAGAGGACGGCTTCCCCGCGGGAGTCGATACGTTTATGATACAGGCTTCCCCCGCCGCCGTCAAGGGCGTTTTTTTATTTTCGCGTCAGGTTTAGCCGACGTCGGAAAAAAACGGTTGCAGTTTTGACATAATTATGATAAAATGATGCCACAGGATAGCCGTCGTTTTTCGGAAAGGAAGGTTACACTATGATTCAGATTCGTCCTGTCTCAGACCTGAGAAACAGATTCACGGAGATTGAAGATACCGTAAAAAAGGGCCAGCCAGTCTATCTGACAAAAAATGGATACGGCTCTATGGTGGTTTTAAGCCTGGAGCAATATGCTGCCCTGACCGACGAGGTGGAGGTCAAACTGGATGAGGCGGACCGCGCAGCGGAGCTGAACGATGTGCGCTACACAGAGGAGCAGGTGTTCGGCCGTGTGAGGGGACGTATCCATGAACGGAACGCACTATAAACTGCGGTTCCTCCCGCTGTTCGAGGAAGACTTAAATGAAATCGTAGACTATATTGCGAACCGGTTGAAAAACCCCATCGCGGCAGAAGCGCTGGTGAATGATGTCCAAAGGGCCATTCAGGAACGGCTGTTTTGCGCAGAATCCTTCACGCCATATCCCTCGGTACGGCCTCGCCAATATCCGTACTATCGCATCAGCGTGCGCAATTATACCATTTTTTATGTCGTGATCGGCGATGTTATGGAGGTGCGCCGCATCATTTACAGCCGCCGCAATTTGCCCGAACACATCTGAGCCTTGATACACAAACTGAATCCCCGAACAAGCGGCCCTGAACGAATCCGGTTCAGGGCCGCTTGTTTTGTGTGCGAGAGAACAGAGGCAACCGCCCTTCAGCGCCGCACCATATCCCTGGTAATCTCCGCCAGGCTGGTGGCCCCGCACATCTGCATGGCGTCCTCCAGCTCTCCGGCCAGCTTGGCGATGTAGCACCGGACGCCCTCAGCCCCGCCGCCGTAGACCGCGGTGACGAAGGGGCGGCAGATCAGTACGCCGTCCGCCCCCAGGGCCAGCGCCTTGAACACGTCGGTGCCGGTGCGGATGCCGCCGTCCACCAGGATTTTCATGCCGCTGCCCGCCAGGGCGTCGGCGATCTCCGGCAGCACCTCCGCCGTGGCGGGGCACTGATCCAGCACCCGCCCGCCGTGGTTGGACACCACGATGGCGGCGGCCCCTGCCTGACGGGCCTTCTCGGCGCCCTTCACCGTCATAACCCCCTTCACGATGAAGGGTTTGTCGGTGGAGGCCACCACCTGGGCCAGCTCCTCCACGCTCTTGGCCCTGGCGGGGGCGTCATCCCCTTCAGGAAGGGGAGCCCGGCGGCGTCCACGTCCATGGCCACGGCAAAGCTGCCGGAGGCGGCCACCAGGGCCATTTTCTCCCGAACGGTGTCGATGTTCCAGGGCTTGACGGTGGGCACCCCCACGCCCCCGGCGGCGGCGATGGCCTGGGTAGCGGCCTGCATCACACTGGGGTCGGTGCCGTCGCCGGTGAAGGCGGCGATGCCCGCCTGGGCGCAGGCGCTGACCAGGGTATCGTTATAGGTCACATCGTTGTATGTTTCGCCGTAGTGGAGGTTCACCGCCCCCACCGGTCCGGCGAAGAAGGGGTAACGGAAGGTTCTGCCGAACAGATTCAGGGTGGTGTCCGTGCCGGTGTTGGAAAACAGGGTGTCCATATTCAGCCGGACCTCCTGCCACTTCTGGTAATTGCGGATGGCGGTGTCCCCCACCCCCTTGGCGCCGGGGCCGGGGATGCTGCTGCGGCAGGCCACGCCGTTGCAGACGGGGCAGGCTTTGCAGTATTTGCCCATAACGGGACGGGCGGCGTCCAAAAGCTCCTGATAGGTCATGGGAAGGTGCTCCTTTCTATTGATAATATGATGCGCTCCGGCGGCCCTTACAGCAGGGGAATCCCCGCCTCCCGGCAGGCGTCCACGGTGTCCTGATCCCAGATGGAGCACTGCACCTCGCCGATGTGGGCGGAGCCCAGCAGCAGCATACACAGGCGGCTCTGGCCGATGCCACCGCCGATGGACAGGGGCAGCTCCCCGCTGAGCACCCCCTGATGGAAGGGCAGCTCCTTCCGGTTCTCGCAGCCCGCCAGGGTCAGCTGCCGCTCCATGGCCTCGGCGTCCACCCGGATGCCCATGCTGGACAGCTCGTAGGCGCACTGGAGGGTGTCGTTCCACAGCAGCAGGTCGCCGTTCATGGCCCAGTCGTCATAGTCCGGGGCACGGCCATCGTGGCGGATGCCGCTCTTCAGCACGCCGCCGATCTGCATCAGAAAGACGGTGTGATGCTCTTTGACAAAGGCGTTCTCCCGCTCCTTGGGGGTCAGGTCGGGATAGAGGTCCTCCAGCTCTTGGGTGGTGAGAAAGACGATGTCCGGGTCGGTCTCCGGGTGGCCCATCAGGGCGGGGAACAGGTTGCGCATGGTCTTTTCCGTGGTGATGATGGCCCCCAGAATCTTCCGCACCGTGTTTTTCAGATAGTCCATGTTGCGGTCGGAGTAAGTGATGACCTTCTCCCAGTCCCACTGATCCACATAGATGGAGTGGAGGTTGTCCAGCTCCTCATCCCGGCGGATGGCGTTCATGTCGGTGTACAGGCCGGTGCCGGGCATGAAGCAGTACTCCGCCAGGGCGTACCGCTTCCACTTGGCCAGGGAGTGTACCACCTGGGCGTCGGTGCCGGTGGCGGCGATGTCAAAGGACACAGGCCGCTCCACGCCGTTCAGGTCGTCGTTCAGGCCGGTGCGGGCCTCCACGAACAGGGGGGCGGATACCCGGCGCAGATTCAGCTGGGCGCACAGGCTGTCGGCAAAGAGCCGTTTGGTGGTGCTGATGGCCAGCTGGGTCTCGTAGGGGTTCAGCATGGGGGCGTAGCCCTCGGGGATGTAGCAATGATTCATAAGAAGAAAAACCTCGTTTCCGGTACAGATTGGGTACACCGGCATTGTATCACATTTTGCAGGAAAAGAGAACGGGAAATTCAAAACTGATACTGGATTTTTACGGAGCAAGCGGCGAAATTTTTGCCCCGGCCGCACAAAACATTGGAAAGGCACTTCCCTTTTCCACCGTTTTTTGCTATACTGGATACAATGTATTCAGTTTGCGGGAAGGGAAGTGCCGCCCACCGGGCGGAGATGCTATGAGCTACGTTTTTTTTGACCTTGAATGGAACCAGGGATATCCCCGCTCCGAGGCGGACAGGCTGGATGAGATCATCCAGATCGGCGCCTACCGGCTGGATTCCTGGCAGGACCAGGGGGAGGCATTCTCCGCCTACGTCCGCCCCAGCATCCATAAGAAGCTGCACCACCATGTGAAGAAGCTGCTGCCCCTGGAGCTCAGCGACCTGAAAAAGGCGGAGCCCTTCCAGGCGGTGATTCAGGACTTTTTCTGCTGGTGCGGCCCTGACCCCCAGTTCTTCACCTGGGGCAACAGCGACGCCAGAGTGCTGGACATGAACCTGTGCTGGTACCGGATGGAGGAGTATCTGGACCTGGAAATCTACGATTTGCAGCACGCCTATGACCTGCTGGTGCTGGGCAGCAGTCAGCAGGCCGCCCTGAAGGACGCGGTGGAGCGGCTGGGGCTGGTGAACGACGGGCGGGAGTATCACGACGCCGGGAACGACGCCTATTTCACCGCCCGCATCGGTCAGGCCCTGGTGGCCCGGTACGGCAGCCTCCCCGACCCGGAGACCATGCACCGGATGGACGGCGCCCTCCGGGAGCGGGTGAAGCGGGAGGCCCGGCAGGACGCCGTCAACGGCCTGAACCGCATCCTGGAGGAGGGGGAGCCGGCCTTCACCCGCATCTGCGCCCCCAGCCGCACTGAGGAGGAGCAGCTGAAAAGCCGGGCCACCCGGGTGTTCCGCTGCCCCAAGTGCGACAACGTGCTGTGCAACGGCAACTGGTACCAGGTCAACAACCACTATCTGGCCCGGAGCCGCTGCCTGGAGCATGGCCGGTTCTACACCTGCCTGACCCTGAAAAAAATCGAGCACATCGGCTGCACGGCGGAGCTGCGGGTCTACGACACCGACCACTTTGCCCCCGACCTGTTCCACCAGTGCAAGGTGGGGGGCGAGGCCATCATGGTGGCGAAGGCGCCCAAGAAGCGGAAGCGCTCCCGCTCCCGGAAGCCGAAGAACACCCCCAAGCTGAAAGCGGAATAAAATCGAACGCCGCACACGGAACCACAGGTTTCCGTGTGCGGCGTTTTTTGTGTCCCGCCGAGCAGCCGTAGCCGATCGGCGGTGTCTTTATGTGAGAGGGATTAGTAGCCCATATCAGGCTGCGCGGGAGCGGCGGGCGCGGGAGGCTCGGGCGCGTCCACCACGCAGGCTTCGGTGGTCAGCAGGATGGAGCAGATGGAGGAGGCGTTCTCCAGGGCGGTGCGGGTGACCTTGGTGGGGTCCACGATGCCGGAGAGGATCATCTCGCAATAGACCTCCTTGTAGGCGTCGAAGCCGAAGCCCACCTTGCCGGAGCTGACGATGTGATCCAGCACCACGGAGCCGTCGATGCCGGCGTTCTCCGCGATCTGCTTCACGGGGGCGGTCAGGGCCTTGGCGATGATCTGGGCGCCGGTCTTTTCGTCGCCCTCCAGGGTGGCAACCAGCTCATTGACGGCGGGGACAGCGTTGACATAAGCGGTGCCGCCGCCGGCGACGATGCCCTCTTCCACAGCGGCACGGGTGGCGTTCAGAGCGTCCTCCACGCGGAGCTTCTTCTCCTTCATCTCGGACTCAGTGGCAGCGCCCACCTTGATGACGGCCACGCCGCCGGCCAGCTTGGCCAGCCGCTCCTGGCACTTCTCCTTATCATAGTCGGAGGTGGTGTTGGCAATCTGGGCGCGAATCTGCTCGATACGGCCCTTGATGTTGGACTTGTCGCCTGCGCCGTCCACAATGGTGGTGGTCTCCTTGGACACCTTCACCTGACGGGCCTGGCCCAGCATATACACCTGAGCGTCCTTCAGCTCACAGCCGATGTCCTCGGTGATGACCTGGCCGCCGGTGAGGATGGCGATGTCCTCCAGCATTTCCTTGCGCCGGTCGCCGAAGCCGGGGGCCTTGACGCAGCAGCAGCGGATGGTGCCCCGGAGGGTGTTGACGATCAGGGTGGACAGGGCCTCGCCCTCCACGTCCTCAGCGATGATCAGCAGCGGACGGCCCATCTTGGCCACCTGCTCCAGAATGGGCAGCAGGTCCTGAATGACGGAGATCTTCTTGTCGTGAATCAGGATGAAGGGGTCGTCCAGGACGGCTTCCATCTTCTCGGTGTCGGTGACCATATAGGGGGTGACATAGCCCCGGTCAAACTGCATGCCTTCCACGACCTCGGAATAGGTCTCGGCGGTCTTGGACTCTTCCACGGTGATGACGCCGTCGGCGGACACCTTGCCCATGGCCTCGGCGATCAGGTTGCCGATGGTCTCGTCGCCGGAGGAGACGGTGCCGACCCGGGCGATGTCCTCGGTGCCGGAGACAGGCTGGCTGTTGGCCTTGATGGCGTTCACAGCCGTCTCGGTAGCCTTGGCGATGCCCTTCTTCATGACCATGGGGTTGGCCCCGGCGGCCAGGTTCTTCATGCCCTCGCTGGTGATGGCCTGGGCCAGCAGGGTGGCGGTGGTGGTGCCGTCGCCGGCCACGTCATTGGTCTTGGTGGCGACCTCCTTCACCAGGGCGGCCCCGGCGTTCTCCATGGGGTCCTCCAGCTCAATCTCCTTGGCGATGGTGACGCCGTCATTGGCGATGAGGGGAGAGCCGTACTTCTTGCCCAGGATGACGTTGCGGCCCTTGGGGCCCATGGTGATTTTGACCGTGTTGGCCAGCTGGTCGACGCCGGACTGGAGAGAACGGCGGGCGTCCTCGCTGTAATTGATGATTTTAGCCATAATGCAATACCTCCAAAATTTGCGCTGTGCTGCGCGTCAGCCTCCCAAAGGGAAGGGCGTGTGTCAATCCTCTACGATGGCCAGAATGTCGCCCTGGCGGACGATGTTCAGCTCTTCGCCGTCAATCTTGACCTGGGTGCCGGTGTACTTGCCGGTGATGACCCTGTCGCCCACCTTGACGGTCATGACGACCTCCTTGCCGTCCACCATGCCGCCGGGGCCGACGGCGATGACTTCGGCGATTTCGGGCTTCTCCTTGGCAGAGCCGGTGAGGATGATGCCGCCCTTGGTGGTCTCCTCGGCTTCCACCGTTTTCAGAACCACGCGGTCAGTTAAGGGATTGAGTTTCATGGTTGGTTCCTCCTTATGAAAAGTTAAGAGTTGACAATGGTTGGGGTTTAGCACTCTTTAAACCTGAGTGCCAGAACTGTTATTATAATAAATCAGACGCGCCATTTTTGCAAGTGGTCAAATTTGAATTTTTTGTGAAAAAACGGAAACGAAATTGTGAAGTGTGACAAAATCGCCCAATTTCTAACGAATACGCTGAAATGCTCCCGTTTTCTCCCGTTTCCCGGAAAATGAGAGAATTTTTCTGGCAGCGGTCGGGCCGTCAGTGAAAAAATTTGGGAGGCAGTTTTAGCAGACAGCGCTGTGGAAAACAAATTTCCCCCTGCCGCCGCCCAGCTGCGTCCCATTTTTCGGACAGAGACAGTATATGCCCCGCCGTGGGAAATCATGCGGCGGGGCAGAAAAAGAGGCTGCCCCACGATGCCGTTTCGTGGGGCAGCCCCGGTATTCCGGCGCGGCGGCAGCCCTTACCCCTTCCCGGCCCTGGCAGCGGCGCTGCCGGTGCCCTGGGGGTCCAGGGCCAGCCGGATGCCCTCCGGCGTGGTGTAGCTGGTATCGGTGGCGGCCTGCTCCCCTTCGGGGGCGGCGGGGGCTTTGGGCATCTGGTCGGCGGAGGACAGCCCGTCCTGGCTGAGCATACTCTCCAGCACGGAGATGTCGGAGGTGATGTCCAGCATATCGTTTTCAAAGAGCTTATCCAGCTGTAACTCAAAGCCCTCCACCACCTTGTCCATCATGTCCTCGATGCGCTTTTTGGTGGTGGTGATATTTTCGCCCTGAATCTGCTGGCGCTCCAGCTCGGCGTAGGTGTTCAGCACCTTCAGGGTGGTGGGCAGGTAATAGCTCAGGAACTTCCGCAGTTCGGCGGCCTTGGCCGGATGCTTTTCCTGATACTCCAGGATGTGACCAGTGATTTCCTCAATGCGGTCGATTTTCCGGCTCATCTCCGGGTCCCGGATGGCGGCGTTGACGGCGCGAATCTGACCCAGAAGGCTTTTGCCCTCTTCCACGGTCAGCTCCTGCTCCTCCGCCTTTTTGGTCAGGTCCTCCTTTGGCGGGGCGGAGACGGGCCTGCCGTCCATCACCAGCTCGCCGGTGGCGGCGTTCAGGTAGGCCCGGTAGCCCAGGTAGCCCGCGTCGATCATGGTTTGCAGCATATCGCACACCCTGTCATAGGGGCAGCCCATGGCGTCGGACAGGGTACGGACGCTGATGACGTCCGCATCCCCGATCAGGTTCAGCAGCTTCCGGAACTGCTTTGCCTGCTTCGACTTGGATCGGCCCCACAGCAGCAGCCCGGCGCCCAGGGCGGTGAGCATGATGAGGGGCATACCGTCTGTCACGGCATCGCCCAGGCCGAGGTCGTGGAGCTCCTGCACAAAGTTGGTGACGGCGGAAAATCCAAACACGGCGGTCATAATCGTCCCGGCGACGGTGAACCCCCTGCCGTCTTTGATTTTGGGGAAGGGGCTGACGGATTTGGATTTCTCCGCCTTTTTGGGGGCTTTGGTCTGCTTTTTCTGCTGTTTTTCCTGCTGCTTTTTCAGGCTCTGTTCCACCTTGTCAAAGGCTTCCTCCACTTTTTTCTCCGCACCGGCGAACCTGGTTTCCCAGTCCCCGTCGGATTGGGCGGTGGAGGTGGGCTGACCGTCCTTATAGGTATAGCTGTAGGTGGCGTTGGGGTCGTCATAGCGGATGTCCTCCGCCTGCTGCCCATCCTCGTAGCGCACCCAGCGCTGGGTCTCCCGATCCCAGTACAGGTCCTGCCGGACGCTTTCGGAACCGAACACGCTGCGCTTCCAGCTGTCGCTTTTGTTTTTGGTGCTGGAGGATTCATGGAGAATCTTCCACAGCAGCAGTAAAAAACCGGGCCAGCCGGCAAAGATGAAGCCGATGATAATGGCGGGCCAGCTGGTCAGTATTTCACGGAGTTTGTCAAAATCAGACATAGTGCGTTCCTCCCGGAGGCAGACAAAATTCCATACTCTCCTTATAGTATACTATAAAATCCCGCTTCTGCAAGTGGTTTGTTTGTGCAAAAGATGAAAATTTCCTGAAATTTTCTCAGGGGGAGAGCGGAGCGCTTGCATCTAAAAGCGGAATGTGGTACACTGATTCATACTAAATTGCGATAATTCAGTATGGAATGACAAGGAACGAATGATATGGAAATCAATGGCATAGAGAAAAACGAAACGGTGCGCTATGAGGAGCTGCACCTGTCCGACGAGGTGATGCAGGCCCTGGGCAAAAAGGGGTTTGAGGTGGCCACCCCCATCCAGGCCGGGTGCGTCCCCTTCCTGATGAACTGGCAGGACATCGTGGCCAAGGCCCCCACCGGCACCGGCAAGACCTTCGCCTTCGGCATCCCCGTGGTGGAGCATACCGACCCGACCCAGACCGACGTCACCACCCTGATTCTGGCCCCCACCCGGGAACTGGCGCTGCAGATCCGGGACGACCTGCGGGAGCTGTCCGCCTTCAAGCCGGGCATCCGGGTCACCTGCCTCTACGGCGGCCAGCCCATCGAGAAGCAGCTGAAGCAGCTGAAGGAAAAGCCCCAGATCGTGGTGGCCACCCCCGGCCGTCTGATGGACTGCAAAAAGCGGAAGGCCGTCCGGCTGGACAGGGTGGAGACGGTGATTCTGGACGAGGCCGACCGGATGCTGGACATGGGCTTCATCGAGGACGTGACCAAAATTCTGGACATGATGCCCCAGCGGCGGAACCTGGGCCTGTTCAGCGCCACCATCAGCCGGGAGGTCATGGACATCTCCTGGGTGTATCAGCGGGACCCGGCGGAGGTGACGGTGCGGCCTGTGGCCCAGGACCGGCCCGACATTCAGCAGTATCTGGTGAAGCTCAGCAGCCGGGAGGAGAAGCTCCCCACCATGGCGGCCCTGCTGGAGGGCGGCAATTACGAGCGGGGCATCGCCTTCTGCAACACCAAGAACATGGCTGACCGGCTGGCGGCCATGGCGAAAATGCAGGGCATCGATGCGGAGGCCATCCACGGCAGCATCCAGCAGAAGCAGCGGGAGAAGACCCTGCAAAAATTCCGGGACGGCAAGCTCCGTCTGCTGGTGGCCACCGACGTGGCCGCCCGGGGGCTGGACATCGACGATGTGGACGTGGTGTTCAACTACGACGTCCCTGACGAGCAGGAGTACTATATCCACCGCATCGGCCGCACCGGCCGGGCCAGGAAGCACGGCGTCAGCTACACCTTCGTCAGCACCATCACCGACGAAGTGAAGATGGACCAGATTCAGAAGAACCAGCGGTTCGAGATTCAGAAGCTGGCATTTGACGAGGACGGCTGCCTGAACCTGGTGGACTGATCCGGCAAAATTTTTTCACGAAAACGGTTGACAAACCGGAAACGCTGCGTTATAATAAATCCCGTCCTGTGGGAACGACAGCCAGTTCTCCATGGCGGAATAGCTCAGTTGGCTAGAGCACGCGGTTCATACCCGCGGTGTCACCGGTTCGAATCCAGTTTCCGCTACCACTTCTCCTGAATGCGACCGGTGTTCAGGAGAAGCTCCCCCAGGACCGACTCAATTATGGCCCGTTGGTCAAGTGGTTAAGACACGGCCCTTTCACGGCTGTAACATGGGTTCGAGTCCCGTACGGGTCACCACTGTGGAGGCTTAGCTCAGCTGGTTAGAGCGCCTGCTTCACACGCAGGAGGTCACTGGTTCGAGTCCAGTAGTCTCCACCAAACCTCCAAAGCTTCGGCTTTGGGGGTTCTTTTTTGCCTTTATCCCGATATGTCCTGCCGGATTTTTACCCCCATGTCCGGTTTTTGTTTCCCGGTCCCCACGCTGCTGCCGTTTTCCTCCCGCAGAAGGGGCAGCACCTGCGGCGCGTAAATCAGCAGGACGATGAGACTGGGCCAGGCCATCAGGCCGTTGCATATGTCGGAAAGCTGCCACACCGCCTCCAGCCGGGCCACGCTGCCTGCCACGATGCAGGCCAGAAACAGAAGGCGGTACCGCTTCTCCCACCGCTCCGACAGGAGATACCGCACCCCGCAGCACCCGTACCAGCACCAGCCCAGCAGCGTGGAGAAGGCGAACACCGCCAGACACAGGGCCACAAAGCCCGGCCCCGCCCGGCCCAACCCCTCCGTGAAGGCGGCCACAGACAGGGCTGCCCCGGTCAGCGCCGTACCGATTCGGTAAGCGTCAGAGGTCAGCACCGCCAGGGCCGTGATGGTGCAGATAACAAAGGTGGCGAGGAACACCTCCAGAATCCCCCAGTATCCCTCCCGCACCGGGTCGGTGTTGGCGGAGGAGCAGTGTACCAGCGCCGTGGAGCCCAGCCCCGCCTCGTTGGTGCAGACCCCCCGGGCCACCCCCCAGCGCACCGCGCTGCCCATCAGTCCGCCCTTGGCGGCCTCCGGCGTCAGCGCCGAGCGGAGGATCAGCAGCAGGGCCTCCGGAATCTCCCCCCTGGCGCGAAACAGGGTGACGCAGCCCCCCGCCAAAAACAGCACCGCCATCACCGGCACCAGTTTCTCACAGAGGCGGCCGACCCCCTGCACCCCGCCCATCAGCACCAGACCGCAGGCGGCGGCGGTGACCAGGCCGGTGGCCAGGGGCGGGATACCGGCGGAGGCCTCCACCGCCGCCGCCAGGGAGTTGGCCTGCACCATATCCCCCATCCCCAGGGCGGCCAGGGCGGTGAACAGGGCGAAGCACCGGGCGGCGCCGGTCAGTCCCTTTTCCTCCAGCCAGACCATGGGGCCGCCCTCCCAGGCCCCGTTTCGGCGGCGGCGCACCAGGACGGACAGGGCCTTCTCCGTCCAGCCGGTCATGGCGGACAGGAAGGCGGACACCCACATCCAGAAGACAGCCCCCGGCCCGCCCCAGGTGATGGCGGTGGCCACCCCCACGATGGAGCCGGTGCCCACGGTGGAGGCCAGGGCGGTGGACAGGGTTTCCAGGGGGGAGAGGCCGCCCTCTGTCCGGCCCTTCGCGCCCAGCCTGCCCAGGGTGCCCCGCCACCACCGGCGGACGCCGAACAGCTGGAAGAACCCCGACCCCAGGGAGCAGCGCAGCCCCACCGCCAGGAACAGCGCCAGCGTCCAGGGGCCCCATACGATACGAACAGCGGCTTGCAGCAAGGTTTGTGCCTCCTTTTTGATTGCAATACTGGCAATGCAGAGAATTGCCCCTCCGGGAGGGCAAAATCCGCCCCACCTCCCGTCCCCCTCTCCGTTTTCGCTAAAGCGCTGCCTGAAATTCCCGGGTATTTTAGGGAATCCGGAAATCTTGCAAAAGCCTCTTGCATTTCCACCTGGGGCTTGTTATAATGCGCTTGTGTCCATAGCGGCGGCATATCCGCAAAATGTGGATTTAATTTCTATATGTGGTTAGCCATACCTAATTGCATTTTGCGGACTTCATATTCCAATAACACCAAATGTGGAATTGGTATGAAATCCGTTTCATCGGGAACACTAACCCACAGCAGCCGCCCGCAACAGACACCGACCTGTCCCGCTTTGTGGCAGGTGACAAACAAATTCCTATTTTTGACCCATTGGAAAGGTAAGGTATTCGTATGAAACAGTTCGCGCAGTGGGACGGCTTCGAGGGCCGCATCTGGAAGGAAGAGGTCAACGTCAGGGACTTCATTCAGAAGAACTACCGGCCTTATGACGGCGACGGCGCTTTCCTGGCAGGCCCCACCCAGGCCACCAAAACCCTGTGGAACGCCCTCCAGGCCCTCCAGAAGGAGGAGCGGGCCAAAGGCGGCGTGCTGGATATGGAGACGGAGGTGGTCTCCGGCCTCACCGCCTACGGCCCCGGTTATATCGACCCGGCCCTGAAGGAGCTGGAGCAGGTGGTGGGCCTCCAGACGGACAAGCCCCTGAAGCGGGCCTTCATGCCCTACGGCGGCATCAAGATGGCGGAGCAGGCCTGCACCACCTACGGCTATCAGCCCAGCCCGGAGCTGCATAAAATTTTTAACGACTACTGCCGCACCCACAACCAGGCGGTGTTTGACGCCTACACCCCGGAGATGAAGCGTGCCCGCCACAGCCACATCATTACCGGCCTGCCCGACACTTACGGCCGGGGCCGCATCGTGGGGGACTACCGCCGGGTGGCCCTGTACGGCATCGACTACCTGATCGCGGAAAAGTCCCGCGATTTGGCCAACTGCGGCGACGGCACCATGACCGACGATGTCATCCGCCTGCGGGAGGAGATCGCCCGGCAGATCAGGGCGCTGAAGGGCATGAAGGAGATGGCGGCGATCTACGGCTTTGACATCTCCCAGCCCGCCCGGAACGCGAAGGAGGCCTGCCAGTGGCTGTACTTCGGCTACCTGGCCGCCATCAAGACCCAGAACGGCGCGGCCATGAGCGTGGGGCGCATCTCCACCTTCCTGGATATCTATATTCAGCGGGATCTGGACAGCGGCCTGCTGACCGAAACGGAAGCCCAGGAGCTGATCGACCACATGGTGATGAAGTTCCGCATGGTGAAGTTCGCCCGCATCCCCTCCTACAACGAGCTGTTCTCCGGCGACCCGGTGTGGGCCACGTTGGAGGTGGGCGGTATCGGCATGGACGGCCGCTCCATGGTGACGAAGAACGACTTCCGCTTCCTCCACACCCTGGAGAACATGGGGCCCGCCCCGGAGCCCAACCTGACGGTGCTGTACTCCTCCGCCCTGCCGGAGAACTTCAAGCGGTACGCCGCAGGCATCTCCATCAAGACCAGCTCCGTCCAGTACGAGAATGACGACGTGATGAAGCCGGTTTGGGGAGATGACTACTCCATCTGCTGTTGCGTCTCCGCCACCCAGACGGGCAAGGAAATGCAGTTCTTCGGGGCCCGGGCCAACCTGGGCAAGTGCCTGCTCTACGCCATCAACGGCGGCATGGACGAAAAGCTCCACGAGCAGGTTGGCCCCCGGTACGCCCCCATCACCGGCGACTATCTGGACTATGACGAAGTCATCCAGAAGTACACCGTCATGCTGGACTGGCTGGCGGGGCTGTACGTCAACGTGCTGAACCTGATCCAGTATATGCACGACAAGTACTATTATGAGGAGGCGGAGATGGCGCTGATCGACACCGACGTACGCCGCACCTTCGCCACCGGCATTGCCGGCTTCTCCCATGTGGTGGACTCCCTCAGCGCCATCAGGTACGCGAAGGTGAAGGTCCTTCGGGACGAGACCGGGCTGGCCGTGGACTATCAGGTGGAGGGCGACTTCCCCAAATACGGCAACGACGACGACCGGGCGGACGACATCGGCGTCTGGCTGCTGCGCACCTTCCTGGACATGATCAGGCGCCGCCACACCTACCGCAACTCCGAGGCCACCACCTCCATCCTGACCATCACCTCCAACGTGGTCTACGGCAAGGCCACCGGTGCCACCCCGGACGGCCGGAAGGCTTATGCCCCCTTCGCCCCCGGCGGTAACCCCAGCTATGGCGCGGAGCAAAACGGCCTGCTGGCCAGCCTGAACTCGGTGGCCAAGTTGCCCTATCACTGGGCGCTGGACGGCATCTCCAACACCCAGACCATCAACCCCGCCGCCCTGGGCCACAGCTGGCGGGAGCGGGTGGACAACCTGGTGCAGGTCATGGACGGCTACTTTGACCAGGGGGCACACCACCTGAACGTCAACGTCTTTGGCAAAGAGAAGCTGATGGACGCCATGGAGCATCCGGAGAAGGAGGAGTACGCCAACTTCACCATCCGGGTTTCCGGCTACGCCGTGAAGTTCATCGACCTGACCCGGGAGCAGCAGCTGGATGTGCTGGCCCGCACCTGCCACGGCGGGCTGTAAGAATATCCCATTTGACACGACCCCACCGGACGCCGGCTCTTTCCTCGGCGTCCGGTTTGTCCCCCTTTTCTTTTCTGTTTTTGAAGGAGGTATCCCCTATGGAGTCCGCGGAACACGCCGTGCTGGGCAACGTACACTCTTTGGAGACCTTCGGCCTGGTGGACGGGCCGGGGGTCCGGTTCGTGGTGTTTTTGCAGGGGTGCCGGATGCGGTGCCGGTACTGCCACAACCCGGAGACCTGGCGCATCGGCGCAGGCCGGCCCTGGACGGCCAAAGCCCTGTTTGACCGGGCCTACCGTTATCATAACTACTGGGGCAAAAACGGCGGCATCACCGCCAGCGGGGGAGAGCCACTGCTGCAAATCGATTTTCTCATTGAATTCTTCACCCTGGCGAAGGAAAAAGGCGTCCACACCACCCTGGACACGGCGGGGAACCCCTTCACCTTTGAGGAGCCCTTCTTCGGCAAATTCCGGCGGCTGATGGAGGTCACTGACCTGGTGATGCTGGACATCAAGGACACCAGCCCGGAGGGCCACAGGGCCCTGACGAAGTGGGATAATCAAAACATTCTGGACATGGCCCGCTGCCTCTCCGATATGGGGAAGACGATGTGGATTCGGCGGGTGCTGGTGCCCGGCCTGACGGACGATCCGGCGGAGCTGACACGGCTCCGGGCCTTCCTGGACACTCTGGACACGGTGGAGCGGGTGGAGGTGCTGCCCTATCACACCCTGGGGCTGCCCAAGTGGCAGGAGCTGGGGATCCCCTATCCGCTGGAAGGGGTGCGGACCCCCACCGAAGCGGAGGTGGCCCGTGCGGAGGAGCTGCTGGGGATTCGCGTTCAGGGGACAGAGGAATAACGAAGGCCGCGGCGCGGGAGGAAAACCCACGCCGCGGCTTTTTGCCGTTCCGCGCTGCGGGGGCATGGGAACCGCTCCCCAGCAGAACTTATTTGAAAATGCGAATCTAAGGTTGATAAACCGGCCTCCATCCGGTATAATATCCTTAAATAAACTGTGTAATGCCTGCGCGTCGGCCGCAGGAAACCCCATAAGGATGTGAGCAAAATGAAACTGTTGATTCAAAACGGAAGGCTGGTGGACCCCGCCGCCGGGAGCAGCAGGGTGACGAATCTGCTGATTGAGGACGGGAAAATCGCATGGATCGGCCGTCAGGCCCCGGAGGAGGCGGATCAGGTGCTGGACGCCCAGGGCCTGGTGGTATCGCCGGGGCTGATCGATATGCACGTCCACCTTCGGGACCCAGGGCAGACCCACAAGGAGGACATCGTCACCGGTACGGCGGCGGCGGCCCACGGCGGTGTGACCACGGTGGCCTGTATGCCCAACACCACCCCCACGGCGGACACGCCGGAGGTGATCCGGTACATCATCGACAAGGCCCGCAGCGAGGGCAGCGGCGTCAACGTGCTGCCGGTGGGTGCGGTGTCCAAAGGGCTGAAGGGGCAGGAGCGCACCCGGTTCCGGCCGCTGAAGGAGGCGGGAGCTGTGGCCCTCTCCGACGACGGGATGCCCATCATGAACGCGGACATAATGCGGGACGCCCTGCTCCGGGCAGGACGGTACGGGATGCCCATCCTCTGCCATGAGGAGGACATCAACATGGTCCATAACTACGCGGTGAACGAGGGCAACCTCTCCCGCCAGATGGGGATTCCCGGCCGCCCCGCCATCGCGGAGGAGATCATGGTCATGCGTGACGCTATGCTTGCGAAGGAAACGGGCCAGCCGGTGCATATCTGCCACGTCTCCACCGCCAGGACGGTGAGTATCATCCGCAGCTACAAGCGCAAGGGGGTGCAGATCACCTGCGAGACCTGCCCCCAGTATTTCACGCTGACGGAGGACGAGGTGCTGGCCCGCTCCACCCTGGCACGGGTGAACCCGCCCCTCCGCACCCAGAAGGACGTGGACGGGATTCTGGCGGGCCTCCAGGACGGCACCATCGACTGCATCGTCACCGACCACGCCCCCCACTCCGCCGAGGAGAAGGCCCGCCCCCTGGAGGAGGCCCCCAGCGGTATGGTGGGGCTGGAGACCAGCCTGGCCCTGGCCCTGACCGAGCTGTACCACACCGGGCGGATGAGCCTTGCCGAGGTGCTGGCGAAGATGACCGTCAACCCTGCCGCCATCCTCCGTATCCGGAAGGGCACCCTGGGCATCGGCGCGGACGCAGACCTGACCATCTTTGACCCCGAAGAGCTCTGGGAGATTGACCCCAGCCGTTTCCGCTCCAAGGCCCGGAACACCCCCTTTGCCGGGCGGCAGGTCCGGGGCCGGGTGAAGTACACCATTGTGAACGGACGCGTTATCTATGATTACAGGACGGACGGGGATTGAGGACGGCAATATCAACTTAGGCTGAGGGGGGTACCGCAGCCGAACAGCCAGGTGTTATCCATCGCTGGATGATAAAATTGCACGTTCCGCCCGCCAACGGCGAGGGCGGAACGGCAATCGTACCCAGCCGCCATCGGTGGCAGTCTCACCAGTTAGAAGTTACTTCGTCTCTGACGGGATAACCTACCTATGA
>JAJQBL010000048.1 GCA_021203325.1 Clostridiales bacterium
AGGGATGGTTCCATGCGTCAAACTACTGACAGCATTTTTGATGATTGCTATAAGTTGATGACATTGCCCTGAAAGGGGAGGGGAACCGGCGGCAGCCGGTGGAGGGGTGCGCAACGAAGGACTTCTTATATAAGAATAAGGACGGTTCTGTTTTTACGACCGCGTGTGTAGGGGCGGCCCCTGGCCGCCCGGGGTAAGCAGGCGGTTTCCGAGGGCGGCCGAGGGCCTCCCCCACAAAAAAGTGAAGATTTAGGTTTCACTTTCCAGCAGGGGCGTACAGTGTGCGCCTGAGAAGCCGCCGGTTCCTCTTACCCCAACACCTGCCGGGCAATATCCGCGCTCTGCTTGGCGTCCTTGGAGTAGAAGTCCGCACCGATCTCGGCGGCGTACTCCGGCGTCAGCACCGCGCCCCCCACCATGATTTTGCAGGGGTGGCCGCTGGCCCGGAGGGCCTTGATGGTGGCCGCCATGCTGGCCACGGTGGTGGTCATCAGGGCGGAGAGGCCGATGAGGTACACGTCGTGGGCGATGGCGGCGTCCACCACCGTCTGCACCGGCACGTCCCGGCCCAGGTCGATGACCTGATAGCCGTAGTTTTCCAGAACCACCTTGACGATATTCTTGCCGATGTCGTGAATATCCCCCTCCACGGTGGCCAGGATGATTTTCCCCTTGCTGACGCTGCCGCCGCCTCGGGCCAGGATGTCCTTCTTGATGACCTCAAAGGCTTCGCAGGAGGCGTTGGCGGCGTTGATGAGCTGGGGCAGGAAAATCTCCCCCCGTTCGTACCGGTCCCCCACCCGGTCCAGGGCGGGAATCAGCCGGTGGTTGATGATGTCCATGGCGTCCTCCGTTTGGAGGAGCCCTTCGGTGAGCCGGGCGCACTCCTCTTTCAGCCCTTTGGAGATGGCGGTGTCCAAATCCATGACGGCGGAGACGGGGGCCGCCGCCGGGGCCGCCGTCCCGCCGCCGGTGAACCGGGCGATATAGGCGGCGCTGTCTTTGTCCTCCCCGGACAGCACCTTATAGGTGGCCACCGCGTCCATCATTTGCCTCTGGTTGGGGTTGATGATGGGGAGGTCCAGACCGCAGCACATGGCCTGCACCAGAAAGCTCTCGGTGATGCGCTGGCGGTCAGGCAGGCCGAAGCTGATGTTGGACACCCCCAGCACCGTGTGGAGGCCCAGCACCTCCCGCACATACCGCACCGCCTCCAGCGTCTGGGCCGCCTGCTCCTGCTGGGCGGAGACGGTGAGGGTCAGGCAGTCGATGAACACGTCCTCCCTGGGGATGCCGTAGCCCAGGGCGGCATTTAAGATGCGCTCCGCGATGGCGATGCGCTGCTGGGCGGTCTGGGGGATGCCGGTCTCGTCCATGGTCAGCCCCACCACCGCCGCGCCGTACTTCTTCACCACGGGGAGGATGTGGTCTAAAACCTCCTGTTTTCCGTTGACGGAGTTGACAATGGCCTTGCCGTTGTAGTACCGCAGCCCCGCCTCGATGGCGGCGGGGTCGGAGGAGTCGATTTGCAGGGGCAGGGACACCACTCCCTGGAGCTCCTTCACCACGTCTGTCATCATCTTCGGCTCGTCCAGCCCCGGCAGGCCCACGTTTACGTCCAGAATGTCTGCCCCGGCGTCCTGCTGCTCGATGCCCCGCTGGAGGATATAGTCCAAATCGTACTCCCGCAGGGCCTGCTGGAACCGCTTCTTGCCGGTGGGGTTGATGCGCTCCCCGATGACCCGGACGCCGTTCAGCTCCGCCACCTGGGAGGGGCAGCAGACCCCGTGGCGGGTCTTTTTCCGCCGGGGAGCGGGGGTGACCCCGGACAGCGCCGCCCGCAGGGCGCGGATGAAGTCCGGCGTGGTGCCGCAGCAGCCCCCCAGGGCGGTGATGCCCAGTCCGGTATAGGGCACCATCTGGGCGGCAAACCGCTGAGCCGTCATGTTGTACTGATTCGTGGCGGGGTCGGGCAGACCGGCGTTGGGCTTGATGAGGATGGGCAGGTCTGTCCACTGGGTCAGCTCCTGCGCCAGAGGGAAGATCTCCTCCGGCCCAAGGGAGCAGTTGATGCCCACGGCGTCCACCCCCAGCCCCTCCATGGTCAGGGCTATGGCCGCCACTGTGGTTCCGGTGAAGGTGCGGCCGCTGGCCTCGAAGCTCATGGTCAGGAAGATGGGGAGGGAGGTGTTCTCTTTGGCGGCCAGCACCGCCGCCTTGGCGTCGTACAGGTCGGTGAAGGTTTCAAAGACCACCAGGTCGGCCCCGGCCGCCTCCCCGGCCACCACCATCTCTTTGTAAAGGGCGTAGGCGTCGTCAAATTTCAGGGTGCCCAACGGCTCCAGCAGCTCCCCGATGGGGCCCACGTCCAGGGACACCAGGGTGTCCGTCCCCGCGGCGGCCCGCCGGGCCACGGCGATGGCCTGACGGATGATGTCCGCCACGGCGTACCCCGTCCCCGCCAGCTTGTGGCCGTTGGCCTGGAAGGTGTTGGCATAGATGATATTGCTCCCCGCCGCAATGTACCGGCGATGAATGTCCTCCACCACCTCCGGCTGGGTGAAGCACAGCGTCTCCGGCCGCTGGCCCAGCTTCAGGCCCGCCGCCTGAAGCTGGGTGCCCATGGCACCGTCCAGAATCAGATAGCCGCTTTTCAGTCCCTCTTGTATCGTCATGGGGATTCACCTTTCTCAGCATGGGGAGTGGATGGAACTGCTTACAGGCCCTTGACAAAAGGCCCGCAGGCGTCTATAATAAGAATAGAAAAAAGGACGCTGCGACAAGCGGTTGGCCCAAGGTTTTCAGGTTTTTAAAAAGAAACCGTCACCCTGCCCGGTGGCGGTTTCTGCTCGTTACCTTGATCGACACAGTCCATTTCAGGATGTGAAAAGTCAACGTAATAGGCACGATCTCACCCCCTTTCGGGGAATGTGACCAACCGCCTGCCGCTATGCAGCGCCCTGGCTTTCCAAGAGAAACTAATGCCTCCACGGAGAGCCAATGACAGAATAGCACAGAATGAGACAAAATGCAACCAAAATCGTGCAGGACAGTCCCTTTTCCGGGGCTTGACAAATGGGCTTTCATGCCCTATCATAAAGATAGAAAAGGGCGCTGCGACAAGCGGTTAGTCCGAGTTGTTAATAGGCTTCAAAGAAACCGTCACCCGGCCCGGTGGCGGTTTCTGCTTTTATGCGTTCCCGCAGCTTCGACCGTCGTGCCGATAAGGACAGGAGCGGAACAGATTGCAATGCTGGCACCCTCTGGCCCGGCGGGGCTTCGGCGTGGGGGACACCCCCATCACCGCCGTCACGCTTTTCCGGGGCACCATGATGCAGCTGCCGCTTAGGGTCAGACCGATGCGCCGCTGGGTGTCCAGCAGGGCGCAGAAGTCCTTCTGCTGGCTCAGGGGCAGGTCGCCGTAGCCGGGGCTGAACCGGTCGGTCAGGTGCAGGCCCCTTGCGGCGTAGTCCCGCTGCAGGTCGGCCTCCAGATTGTCGCAGACCCGTTCGATGGCGGCGCTGGCCGCCGCGTCCAGGGTCAGGGCCTGGGCCATGTCCACCACCTCCGCCCGGCGGAGGAGCTGCTCCACCTCCGGCCCCAGGGTGGCCGCCAGGAACACCGCCTCAGCGCAGCCGGAGAGGAGGGTTTTCATGTCCTCCCCCTCCAGGGTCAGCCCGGCGGCGGGCACCGCCGTGCCCTCCAGCGCCAGAACACGCCACACCGCCCGGGGGCGGGCGGTCCGTAAAATCGCCTCCGAGCAGGCGGCGATCTGCGCCTCCACCTGGGGCGGGACGGCCCCGGACTTGTAGCCCAGGTAGAGCAGCACTTCGTTTGGATTGATGGCGTCCAGGCGGGGGGTGGGCATGGGCGAGGCTCCTTTCGGGGAGGTTAGTGATTAGTGGTTAGTGGCTGGACGCCCCTGCGGGGCGGAGCTGTCAGCGAAGCTGACTGAGGGGTGCGTAACAGCCAGCCGCCAACAGCTAATAAAAGTATACCGTCTTTCCCCGTAAAAGTAAAGCCCCCGCTGACCGGGGGCTGTGAGATGCGCAAAGCTCACTTTGCCTTTTCCGCCTTCTCCACGGTCCAGCGCTTGAAGGTGCCGGGGGAGACGTTCAGCATCTGTGAGGCGGCGCGGATGCTGACCTCGCCTCTCAGATACATATTGTACACGCTCTGGAACTTGCGGGGCTTCTTGGCCGGGGGGGGCGGCCCAAGCGAACGCCGCTGTCACGGGCCCGTTTCAGGCCCTCGCTCTGTTTGCGAATCAGCTCCGCATGACGGGCCGCCTCATCCTCGTGAATCAGGTCCAGAATTTGCCGGGCCAGCGTTTCGTCACCGACCAGCGCGCGCAGTCTGTTTTCGTTTTCCTGTAGCATCAATGCGGTCTCCTTTCGCGGTGAAGTATGGTCGCTGTGGAGGAAACAATCCGGGTCTTTCGTTTTCTCAATTATAAGGGACTTTCCGGAAAAAGTCAACCAGAAAAACGGAAAACACAAGATAAATTACCGCACTTTTTAGAAGAAAGGGGGCAGCTCAGCCGCTGCCCCCTCTGTTTTGTCAGATTTTCGTCAGATTTTTGACCACTGGACGCCCTGGCGGCTGTCCTTCAGGGCGATGCCCCGGGCGGCCAGCTCGTCCCGGATGCGGTCGGACTCGGCCCAGTTCTTCTGCTTCCGGGCCTCGCCCCGGGCCAGCAGCAGGGCGTTCACCTCCGCCAGCTCCTCCGGGGAGGCGTCCGCCGGGCCGGTGACCACATAGTCGCCGCCGCTCTGGGCCTTGGCCCTGGCCGCGTCCTGGGCCCGCAGCTTCGCCGCACCCTCCAGCAGGTTCAGGGACAGCACCCGGTCGAAGTCCCCCAGCAGGTAGAGCTTGGTGGCGTCGTCCAGCCCCTTGGCCTTCAGCACGTTGTACACGCTGGTGACGGCCAGGGCGGTGTTCAGGTCGTTGTCCAGTGCCCACTGGAACTGCTCCTGATAGGGCGTTGCGGCCTCCGTGTCCGGGGCGGCCCCGGTGTCCGGGTTCAGGGTGGCGATCCGTTTCAGCAGCTTCTGATAGGCGGCCGCCGCGTTGTCCAGATTCTCCCAGGTGAACACCAGCCCCTTCCGGTAGTGGGACTGGAGGCAGAACAGCCGGTACACCAGGGGGTCGTACCCCTTTTCCTCCAGCAGGGAGACGGTGAGGAACTCCCCCTTGGACTTGCTCATCTTGCCGGTGGTGGTGTTCAGGTGGTGGACGTGGAACCAGTAGTGGCACCAGTCATGGCCCAGATAGGCCTCGCTCTGGGCGATCTCGTTGGTGTGGTGGGGGAAGGCGTTGTCAATGCCGCCGCAGTGGAGGTCGAGATACTCCCCCAGATGCTTCATGCTGATGCAGGAACATTCGATATGCCAGCCGGGGTAGCCCACCCCCCAGGGGGAGTCCCACTTCAGCGCCTGATCCTCAAACTTGGACTTGGTGAACCACAGGACGAAGTCCGCCTTGTGGCGCTTGTTCACATCCTCCTCCACGTCCTCCCGGACGCCCACCGCCAGATCGGCCTCGTCATGGTCGTTAAACACATAGTATTTGTCCAGTTTGGAGGTGTCGAAGTAGATGTTGCCCCCAGCGGGGTAGGCGTAGCCCTTCTCCAGCAGGACGGAGATCATGTTGATATACTCCGGGATGCAGCTGGTGGCGGGGGTGACGATGTCCGGGGTGCGGATGTTCAGCTTGGCGCAGTCGGCAAAGAAGGCGTCGGTGTAGAATTTGGCGATCTCCATCACCGTCTTATGCTCCCGCTGGGCGCCCTTCACCATCTTGTCCTCGCCGGTGTCGGCGTCGCTGGAGAGATGGCCCACGTCGGTGATGTTCATCACCCTGGTCACGTCGTAGCCCTCATAGCGCAGGGCCTTCTCCAGGGCGTCCTCCATGATATAGCTGCGGAGGTTGCCGATGTGGGCGTAGTGGTACACCGTGGGGCCGCAGGTGTACATCCCCACCTTGTTCCCGCTGCGGGGGATGAATTGCTCCTTGCGATGGGTGAGAGAGTTGTAGAATTCCATATGATTGACTCCTTTTTGTGAGTTTTTTGAAGAATAGATAGTTTTTAGCTGTTAGCCGTTAGCTGTTAGCACCCCTCAGTCTGGCCTTGCGGCCAGCCAGCTCCGCCGTCAAGCGGCATTTCCGCTGCGCTCCCTACCCTTTCAGGGGAGCCAATGACGAGGCGGTTACAACAGTCTTTTTCCTCCCCTGAAAGG
>JAJQBL010000072.1 GCA_021203325.1 Clostridiales bacterium
TCCGGCGATTTCCTGACAGGGGGTTGACAGCGGCTGTCCTCTGTGGTATAACATACATACCGAATGAATGTAAGAAGGCGAATCTATGGCGAGAAACAAATACCCGGAGGAGACGGTGGAGAAGATTTTGACGGCGGCGCGGCGGCTCTTTCTGGAAAAGGGGTACGAGCATACCACCATTCAGGACATCGTGGACCAGTTGGACGGCCTGACCAAGGGGGCCATCTACCACCATTTCAAATCCAAGGAAGAAATTCTGACGGCGCTGAAGGACGATATGTACAGCGAGGCCGACGTCTTTCATGATATGGAGCAGCAGACGGGGCTGAACGGATTGGAGAAGCTCCAGTATGTTCTGCGGCGCAACCAGGAGTACCAGACCACCCCGGAAAATATCGGTATCTCCAGGCAGTTCGTTCCCCTGTTAGAGAACCCCCACATCCTGGCCAACATGATCCGCGGGAACCGGGACAATCTGTCCCCCCGCCTGCTGACGCTGATTCAGGAGGGGCAGCGGGACGGGTCCATCCACACCGACTATGCCCAGGAGCTGGCGGAGCTGCTCTCTCTGCTGGAGCTGTGGCTGGGCCCTACGGTCTATCCCGCCTCGCCGGAGGGCGAGCGGCGCAAGCTGAAGCTGATTCAGGAGATGTACGCCCACTTTGGCATCCCGCTGGTGACGGACGAGTTTATCGATCAGGTCTGCACCGGCATCTATGGGGATGGGGAGCAGTAAACAGACTGTTTGCGGCGCGTTTCCCACGGGAAACGCCCGCAGACCGTCGACCCGCCTGTCTGGCGGCGCTCTTTTTTGCAACAATACATACCTTCTGAATGTATGTAAAAAGAAAGGATGAACACCATGAAAACACGGAATGAACCGGCGGCACTGTCTGCCAAAACCCTTCGGGCAGCCTTCTACGCCCGCAACCACGGGGCGTATGCCCTCTCTGTTCTGGCGACTGCGCTGACCCAGGCGCTGCTGCTGGGCATCTCCTGGATTCTGATGGAGCTGATGAATGCCATTTCCGGCGAGGCGGGGGCGAAAAGCTTGGAAAATCTGGCGTTGATGATTGCGGTCTATCTGCTGCTGTTCACGCTGGTCTCGCTGCTGAGCCGGGCGGTGCAGCCCCGGTTCCTCCGCACCGCCATGGAGCAGTATAAAGCTCTGGTTCTGGAAAAGCTGATGGGCAAGAGCCTTGCCTCCTTTGAGCGGGAACCCACCTCTGCCTATCTGTCCGCCCTGTCCAACGACGCCGCCGTCATCGAGGGGGACTACCTGGAGGCGGAGTTCCAGATCATCGGAAACCTGCTGGACTTCTGCGGGGCATTTCTGCTGATGCTGTATCTCTCCCCCTTGCTGACGGTGGTGGTGGCGGTGCTGACCGTCCTCCCCATGGCGGCGTCCATGGGCGTCGGACGGCGGCTGGAGCCGTTGGAACGGCAGGTGTCAGAGGACAACGCGTCCTTCACCGCCGCGCTGAAGGACTGTCTCAGCGGGTTTTCCGTGGTCAAGAGCTTTCGGTCAGAGGGAGCGTTTTTGCGCCTCCTGTCCGACAGAAACGGCGCGCTGGAGGAGAGAAAGCAACAAAAGCGGCGGCTGCGGCTGTCTGTCAGCATGGTGAGCATCGCCGCCGGGCTGCTCGCTCAGTTTGGCGTCTTTTTTGCGGGGGTGTGGATGGTGCAGTCCGGGCGGAACATCACGGTGGGCACCGTCATCGCATTTGTCAACCTGATGAACTGCATCGTCTCGCCCATTTCGGAGCTGCCCGGTCTGCTGACCGCCCGGAGGGCCGCTGTGGGACTGCTGGAAAAGATGGCCAACCTCCTCTGTCAGAATAGCGACAGGGGCGGCCTGTCCGTCCCGCCCAGGCTGGAGCAGGGCATCCGGCTGTCAGACGTGTCCTTCCGCTATGAAGCGGGGCGGGAGGTGCTCCACGGGGTCTCCGCCGCCTTTGAGGCTGGCAAGTGCTACGCTATTGTGGGCAGCTCCGGCTGCGGAAAATCCACCCTGCTCCATCTGCTGCGGGGCGGCGCCGCCGACTATCAGGGCAGCATCACCTACGACGGCGCGGAGGGGCGGGACATCAGCAACGCGTCCCTGTCCGACCTGGTGGCATCCATCCAGCAGACGGTCTTTGTATTCAACGCCACCCTTCGGGAGAACGTCACCATGTTCCGGGACTTCCCGGAGGAGGACGTGGCCGCCGCCCTCCGCATGGCCAACCTGACCGGGCTGGTGGCAGACCGGGGAGAGGGCTGCCTCTGCGGCGAAGGAGGCGCGGGGCTGTCCGGCGGGGAGAAGCAGCGCATCGCCATCGCCCGCAGCCTGCTGCGCAGGGCGGCGGTTCTGTTGGTGGACGAGGCCACCGCCGCACTGGATGCGGAAACCGCCTATCAGGTGTCCTCTGACCTGTTGAACCTGTTGGGCGTCACCCGCATCGTGGTCACGCACACGCTGGAGAAGGCCCTCCTCGTGCGCTATGACCAAATCCTCGTGATGAAGGATGGCGCGGTGGTGGAAACGGGGACCTTTGACACGCTGATGGCGGAAAAGGGACTGTTCTATGCGCTCTACACCGTCGCCCAGTGACAGCGGAAAACGGCTCAGCGGAGGCGCCTCCGCTGAGCCGTTTCTATTTTCCGCCTTAAGGAACCTCTGAATAAATACAGCTGCGGCGTCTTGCGGTAAATTTCCGCCATAAATGCGTTGCAAAAGCTTGAAATCCGTCAGGATTCCGGCGCTTTTGCGCCTTTTTCTGACGCAAATTTCCTCGCAATCCGCTCTTGCGCATTTATTCAGAGGTTCCTTAACGGTCGATGACCGTTTCAGGGACCAGAATGTCCTCCCGCCCCACCTTCTCCCAGGAAAAGAGGGGAATCAGTTCCCTGGCCGTCACCGGTTCCGGTTTCTCCAGCAGCCCGGCCCAGCAGGCCAGCTGTCCCACCACCGCCTCCGGGGGCACCCCCGCCGCCCGGAGGGCGCCCAAATCCACGTCACGCTGCCGCTTGGACAGGCGGTGGCCGTCCCCGCCGTACAGCAGGGGGACGTGGTAATAGGCCGGATGGGGCAGCCCCAGACGCTCCTGGAGCCAAATCTGCCGGGGGGTGGAGGAGAGCAGGTCCCGCCCCCGCACCACCTGGTTGACCTCCATCAGGCCGTCGTCCACCACCACGGCCAGCTGGTAGGCGTAGATGCCGTCGCTGCGGCGGAGGATAAAGTCCCCGCACCGGTCGGCCAGATGTTCCCGGTACATCCCCATGACGCCGTCACAGAAGGCCACCTCCTCCTCCGGCACGCGAACGCGGAGGGCGGGCTTCCGCAGCCGGGCCTTTTCCGCCGCCTCCGCGGCGGTCAGGTTCCGGCAAGTGCCGGTGTAGCGGGTGGTGCCGTCGCTGAGATGGGGGGCGGAGGCGGCGTGGAGCTCGCTCCTGGTGCAGAAGCAGGGGTAGAGCAGGCCCTGCCCCTCCAGCCGGTCCAACGCGGCCCGGTAATACGCACTGCGATTGCTCTGGTAATATTGGGGGCCGCCTGCGCTGCCGCCTTCGTCCCAGTCCAGCCCCAGCCAGCGGTAATCCTCCTCGATCTGGTCGCAGTAGGCCCGCTTACACCGGGCTGTGTCCAAATCCTCCAGCCGGAGGATCATCCTGCCCCCGGCGCTGCGGACGCTGAGCCACGCCAAAAGCGCGGAAAAGGCGTTGCCCAGGTGCATCCGCCCCGACGGGGAGGGCGCAAAGCGGCCCACAACCGGTTCCTCTCTCATCATATCCGTGACCTCCCGGTTTTGTCAGAAAAACAGGCGGACGGCTGACGCCATCCGCCTGTCAGGTTGCTGTCTCTCATGCGGCGCTGCCGCAGGTCAGCGTCCGGACCGGGGCATCAGTGATGCCCGCCGCCGAAGCCGCCGCCTCCGCCGCCGAAGCTGCCGCCGTGGCCGCCTCCAAAGCCGCCGCCGCTGCCGCCGAAGCTGCCGCCGTGGCCGCCACCGCCGCTACGGGGACGGGACCCGCCGCCGGGGCCTCCGCCGAAGCCGCCAGGCCCGCCGGGGCCGCGCCCGCCAGGACCGCCAGGCCCGCCGGGACCCCGTCCGCCGGGGCCGCCGAAACCGCCGGGGCCACCGGGCCCTCTGGGTCCGCGGGGACGGTTCCAGAAGAAGATGGGGCGGAACATGACAGGGGGCACCGCCATATGGCCGTACATGCCGTACCAGCGGTTATAACGCGCCCGGTCAATGGCATTCGCAATGATAACAATCAGGATAATAAGAACAATCAGTCCCATGAGCCACCCTCCGTTCGTGGAATTGTCATAGTAATAGTCGTCGTAGAAATAATCGTCGTAATAGTAGTTTTCGGCAGGGTTGACGGAGGCGAAGTAGTCCTCCATGGCCTCCATCAGGGCCAGCACGCCGCTGTCATAGTCGCCTGCGAAGAAGTCCGCAGCCAGGTAGGTGTCCAGGTAGGATTCATAGTCAAAGTCAGCGTAATTCCCTCCTTCGTACAGGTAGGCGTTCTCCCCGCTGATGTCCAGCACCAGCAGCATATCGTTGCTGCCCAGGTCCCAGTTCTCCGCCAGGGTCAGGCAATAGTCCTCGCTGTCCCAGCCCTCCATACTGTTCACCGTGGCCACGGCGACGTAGGCGGAATAGTCCACATCCCACTTGCTGTTCCAGGTGCGAATCTGCTCCTCGGTTTCCTCGCTGAGAACATTGGCATCGTCCTCCACCCAGTTCCCCACGGTGACGGAGATCATGCTGACCGGCGCTGTGACGACGGAGTAGCCGAGGCTCACCCCCACGATGATGGCAGTGATGACCAGCGCCACCGGGAATTTTTTCAAAATCTTCATAATCATTCCCTCCTGGGATAACGGGGCGGGGAATCAGCCGGGCGGTTTGGCGGGTCAGGGGCGCAGCTCCAGCAGCTTGGCCTTCAGCTCGCCTTCGATTTTGCCCAGCTCCACTTCCGCTTCCTGCCGTTTCTTGCGGCCCTCCACCTGGATGCTCATGACCTCGTCCAGGGTGGAAATCAGGTCCTCATTGGTCTTGCGGAGCGTCTCGATGTCCACAACGCCCCGCTCCGCCTCTTTGGCCGTGGCGATGGTGCCCATTTTCAGCATTTCGGCGTTCTTTTTCAGCAGTTCATTGGTCATGTTGGTGACGGCGTTCTGGGCCGCCGTGGCCTGACGGGAGCGCTCCAGCCCCAGGGACAGCACCATCTGGCTCTTCCACAGGGGGATGGTGTTCACCAGGGAGGTCTGAATCTTCTCAATCATCAGGGTGTCGTTGTTTTGCAGCAGGCGGGTCTGGGGCCCCATCTGGATGGAGATCATCCGGGTCAGCTCCAGGTCGTTGAGCTTCTTCTCAAACCGGTTCACCAGGTTCGCCATGTCGTTGTAGGCCTGGGCGTCCTCCTGGGTGCCGGTCTGGATGGCCCGCTGACGAAGCTGCTCCAAATCGCAGGTCTTGACCTCATTCAGCCGCTTTTTCCCGGCGATGATATACATGGTCAGCTCTTTGCAATACTGCTGGTTCAGGTCAAACATCTGGTCCAGCATAGCCACGTCCTTCATCAGCGCCACCTGATGCTGCTCCAAAATCTCGCTGATTTTGTCCACATTCTTCTCCGCGCTGTTGTACTGGGCCTGAAGCTCGTCTGTCTTCATCTTGGCCTTGCGGAAGAAGCCCTTCTTCTGTTCCTGCTGGCCGGGGGCGCTGTTTTTCAGCTGCACCACCAGGCTGGACAGGGTATCGCCCACCTCGCCCAGGTCCTTGCTCTTCACGCTCTCCAGGGCGTGGTCGGAGAAGTCGGCGATGTTCTTCTGGGCTGCCGTGCCGTACAGCAGCACCTGCTGGGAGTCGGTGATGTCGATTTTCTTGGAGAAGTCGTCCACGATTTTCCGCTCCGCCTCGGTGAGCATGGACTCGTCAATGGCCACAGGCTGAGCCGCCGCGGCCTGGGCGGCGGGGTCCATGGTGCCCAGGGTCATGGTGGGTGTGGCAGGGGCAGCGG
>JAJQBL010000092.1 GCA_021203325.1 Clostridiales bacterium
CTTGCGCTTACTTGATGACCTGGATGGACTCACGGTCACTGAACAGGAACACCACGATCAGGAACACAATGCCCTGGATCAGCTGCTGCATGGCGGTGGTGAAGCCCAGCATGACCAGGCCGGTGCTCAGGAACTTGTAGAGCAGCACGCCCACGATGATGTTGGTGAAGCGGGACTTTGCGCCGCCGGAGATGGGCATACCGCCCAGCACCAAAGCGATGAGGATCTGTGTCTCCAGCTGGTTGCCGCCGGTGGAGGTGACGGAGCCAACCTTGATGGCGTTGACGAAAGCCGCGAAGCCGGTGATGGCGCCCGCCGCCACATAGACCAGGAACTTGGTCTTTTCGACCTTGATGCCCGCGAAACGAGCCGCCTTCTCGCCTGCGCCGATGGCTTTCAGGTTGGCGCCCAGGCTGGTGAACTTGTAGAAGAAGAACCCGATGGCCAGGACCACCAGGGTAATGGTCAGCATGAAGGGCATGGTGTTCAGGTTGGAGATGGTGCTGACGGCGTACACCGGAGATTTGGTGGTCAGGTAGGCCACCACGCCGCGCAGGGCGTACATCATACAGTTGGTGACGATGAAGGACGGGATTTTACGGACCACATGGAAGTAGCCGTTGACCGCGCCCAGCAGACCGCCGGCGACGATACCGCCGATGATGGCCAGGAACAGGTTGATGTTGGACAGGTAGCAGACCACGATGCAGGTCACGCCCATCAGGGAGCCTTGGGAGAAGTCCAGGCAGCCCATACTCATGACGAAGAACACGCCCATGCAGGCGATGGCCAGCATATAAGTCTGGCTCAGCAACAGTTTCAGGTTAGTGGGGTTGACGATTTGCCCTTTTGTCAGGATGGCAAACAGGACGATGACGAAGATCAGTCCGGCTACGGGAAGGATCTCCCGGATCGTTGAACGATTGATTTTGTTTTTCATGTCCCCGCCTCCTTAAACCATCTTGTCGATCAGGGGCTCTTCAGACAGGTCCGGGCTTCTGGTAAATTCGCCGCTGACCTTTCCGTCGCGCATGATGACGATGCGGTCGCTCATGCCCAGCAGCTCCATGATCTCCTCGGAGATCATCAGCACTGCCTTCCCTTCTTTTCTCATGCGGTCCATCAGGTCGTAGATGTCCGCCTTTACCATCACGTCGATGCCGCGGGTGGGGCTGTCCAGAATCAGGATGTCCGACCCCTTGCCGATCCACCGGGCCAGAACCACCTTCTGCTTGTTGCCGCCGGACAGGTTGGAGACGAACTGGTCCACGTTGACCATCTTGACGCTCATCATCTTGGCGTACTTGTTGGCGAACTCCTTCATCTTCTTGCCGGAGAGGAGGAAGCCCATGTCCCGCATGGAGGGGAGGGTGATGTTGTCCTGGATGGTGTCGTTGATGACCAGGGACTCGTTGTCGCGGTCCTTGGAAGCGTAGGCCATGCTGTGGTTGATGGCGGTGTTGATGTCGTTGATGGGGGTGCCGTCGCCCAGGGTAACGGTGCCGGTGCGGTCATAGGACGCGCCGAAGGCCGCCTTACCCAGTTCGTGCATTCCGCAGTCGCTCAGGCCGCCGATGCCCAAAATCTCGCCCTTGTGCAGGTCCAGGTTGACGTGGTTCAGCTCGCCGGGGACGGAAACGTCCTTCAGGGAGAGCACCACCTCGTCGGAGACCTTCTCGCCGTAGTCGGTGCGGTAGTAGCGGTCGCCCAGCTCACGGCCCACCATCAGGCGTTTCAGGTCGTCCTCGTTCACGTCGTCGGCGTTGACAGTGGCGATGAAGTCGCCATCCCGGAGGATGGAGATGCGGTCGGAGTAGTGCAGCACCTCGCCCAGGTCGTGGGAAATGAAGATGACGCAGTTGCCCTCTTCCCGGATGCGGAGCATATGCTTGAACAGCTCGTCGCGGCCGCTCTGGTTCAGGGCGGTGGTGGTCTCGTCCACCACCACGATCTTCGGGTGGAAGTAGGTGGCCTTGACGATCTCTATGAGCTTGCGGTCCTCGAAGTTGTAGTTGTCGATGACGGCGGTGGCCGAAATGCGGTTGAAGCCATACTCGTTCAACAGCTCCTGGGCCTTTTTGTTCATGGCGGCGGTGTTTTTGATGCCGCACTTGATGAACTGGTCCTCGTTGCCCAGGAAGATGTTTTCTGCCACCGTCAGGCCGGACAGGGTGCCCAGCTCCTGCACGATGATGGCGATACCGTGGTGGTTGGCGTCCACCTGGTTCTTGGGGTGGACTTCCTCCCCGTCCAGGGTGAAGGTGCCGCCGTCCATGGTGTAGATGCCGCACAGCATATTGGTGAAGGTGGACTTGCCGGAGCCGTTTTCGCCGATCAGGGCGTGGATTTCTCCCTTGTTGAACTCCAGAGATACGTTTTTAACCGCGTGGGTGAGACCGAAGGACTTGTCGATATTTTCGGCTTTTAATAACAATTCTCCCATTCTTCTCACCCCTTTACTTGACGACCGCGCCCTTGACCGCCTTGGTCGTCATGGTGACGATGACCAGGAGGGTCAGGCCGGTAACGATGTTCTGCACCGTGGTCGGTGCGCCCAGCACCACGAAGCCGTTGAACAGCAGGGAGACCACCATCTGGCCCACCACCACGGCCACCACGGGATGGCCGTACTTCTTGAAGGCCACACCGAAGAACGCGCCCATCAGGGGTGTGAAGTTCCGGCTCATGGAGCTCATGTTGGAGGCGGAGGTCATGGAGGTGCCGTAGCTGATGGTCAGCAGGGCCATGATGCCCGCGAACATGCCGCACAGGGTAAAGGAGATCACCTTGTATTTGTTCACGTCCACGCCCATGTTCTTGGCCACGAACTCATTGCTGCCGATGGCGTTGCTGTAGGTGCCGACCTTGGTGTATTTCAGCAGGCCCGCGCACAGCAGATAGGCCAGCACAGCGACGATGAGGTTATAGGGGTAGGAGCCGAAGGCCCGCAGGGAGCTGTCCAGAATTTTCTCTGAGCCACCGGCGGCGAACACGCTCAGGCTCTCATAAATCAGGGCCAAACCGGTGGTGACGATCATGGACGGGATGCGCAGCCTGACATAGACGATGCCGTTGACGACACCCATCAGGGTGCCGCTGATGATGGGGGCCAAAATCAGGCCCAGGTAGCCGAAATACTGGCTGGCCGTCACCGCGATGACGGCGGACAGGACGATGTTCGCGCCGATGGAGAAGTCGAACAGGCCCATCGAGACGATGAAGTACAGGCCGCAGCCACCCACGGCGTAGATAATGGCGGTCTGTGCGTAGAGGATCAGCTTCTGGGGCGTGCCGAAGGTTGCGGGCCGCAGGATCTTGAAGAACCCCCAGAACACCAACAGCAGCAGGGCCAGCAAAACCAGGCCATACCACTGTGACATCTTAAATCTCTCAAATTTTTCTTTCATGGCTCTCCTTTCTGCGTATATGTCCCTGCCCGGCGGGGCTGAGACGGAGAAAGGGACATACGAGATGTCCCTTTCCCCCTGCATATACGAGCGGTAAAAGATTACTCGATTTCTCGTGAATTGTTGCCGCTGCTTTCTCAGCTGCCGTGGCGCTCCATAACGTCCTCGATGGACAGGCTGGTGGCCGCTTCGTTCAGAGCGTCGAAGTCATAGGTGGCCAGCTCCAGGATCTCCTCGGTGGTGTAGGGGTCGTCGTCCACGAAGTAGGTCTCGTAGTTGGCATAGTCCTCAGCGGAGGAGACGTACACATAGGGGAACTCGATCTCATAGCCGAACTCGCCAGCGGTGACGGTCAGGTCGCCGGTGACGGCCTGGTAAGCCATGATGAAGGCATACAGCGGGTCGCAGAAGTGGCCGCCGGACTCAGCGAACATGCCGCCGCTCTCCAGCTGGTCGCCCAGGTCTTCCAGGAAGTCGGTGGAGACCACGTCGATGGTGCCGGTCAGGCCCAGGTTCTCAATGGCGCCGATGGAGCCGACCAGAGGATCGCCGCCGCCGCCGGCCACGATCAGAGCGTCCATATCGGGATAGGTGTTGATAAAGCTGGTGGTGACCTGCGCGCCTTCCTCAGAGGAGGTGTTGGCATAGACGGGATCGGTCATGGTCGCCTGGTCGTCGGGGTTGGCCTCGTTCCAGTCGTCCAAAGCGGCCTGATAGCCAGCCCAGCGCTGCTGGAAGGTGGCGTCGCCGACGGTCCAACCCTCCAGGCAGATGTTCCGGTCGCCGTTCTCCAGGAGCAGGGTCATCAGGGTGTAGCCGTTGGTGTACTCGTCCTCATGGACAGCGCCCACATAGTAGCTGGAGTTGACAGCGGTCTCATAGACCTCGGGGCTGTCCTCTTCGCTGATGATGCGGTAGAACTGCACCAGATAGGTGCCGTACTCGTCGCAGGTATTGATGGCGGAGGTCATCTCGGAGTCGGCGGAGTTGCAGATGACGATGGCGTCGCAGCCAGCGGCGCACAGGGTCTCGACGGAGGCAGTGACCTGCTCAGAAACGTGACCTTGGTCCACAAAGACCACTTCCACGCCCAGGGCGTCGGCGGCTTTCTCGATGATGTCGGCGCTCAGGGAGCCAAGCACGTCGGTGGAGCTCCAGATGGAGACGCCGATCTTGATATCGGTGGCTTCGACAGTGGTGGTGTCGCTGTCGGTGTCGGTGGACGAGTCGCTGTCACTGGTGCTGCTGGAGCTGCCGCAGGCGGCCAGACTCAGCACCATGGCCAGCGCCAGGAACAGGGCGATGAGTTTTTTCTTCATGTGTTTTCCTCCTTGATTCGGTTGGGTAGGACGTGCAGCCTGCCCTGCGCAGGCAGGCCCAGGCGATGAAATAAACCGACTTGGAGCTGCCGGGGCGTCGGTTCAGGAAAACGCAAAGAGACGGCAGGAATCCTGCGATCCCCACACACATTTTCCCGAAAAGACGAAACCATTTAGCCACAAGTCTCTTCCTATTTCACTTGTATAAACTGTACAACCTATTTTCTGAAAAGACAACCCTTTTTTCCTTGAAATACAAAATTCGGCGGATAGAACAAAACAAATTCAATGTCTGTTCCCATTTTTCCATATATCTTTTGTATCACTTTCCTTAAAGAGGTGGTTGGAAAAGACTCCACGGAGACATTTTGCAAATCGAAGAGAGGCGTCAACGCTTCTGCCCCCGGCGGCTGTTCGATGTCCGAACCAGCGGCAACAATATTTCATATCGAAAAAATTGATATTTCCCTGTAAAAACGCCAGTTTTTCTCACCTGAAAACGGCAAATCACCGGGCCCAGCCGCGCCGGACCGAGTAAAACCGGGAATCGATCCCGGGTGGGCGCCCTTCCACACCGCCTGGCCGCCCCTTCCCGCAGGGAGGCGTTTTGCCGCCGTCCGCGGAATGGGTTTCCCGGAATTTGTATAGACGCTGCCGTAACATTCCCACAAAATTGTATTGTTCATTTTCACGAAAATGCCCCCGCCAGGCGGCAATACGAGCATTGCAAAATCTGTGGAAACGGAAGAGAGAAATCCAAAGAGGGGCAGGACCGTTTTTTGCGCGGCAAAGGGCTGCATCAAAACAGCGGTTCTGATGCAGCCCTCGTTTTAGGGGTTCATGCTTGTTTTCAGGCGGGGTTTTCCGCAGGCGAAAGATCTTCTCCGCGCACTTGCCGCAGCCAATGTACCTGTCGTAGTCGATGTTGATAACATTGTTATTCAGGGTAATGGCTCCTTGGTCATATTGATGCACGCACAGGCCGCAGCCCAGGTAACCCGCGTCACACAGGCCTTGACCGTTTTGCCCTTTGCAATGCCGCTACACTGGACGGTATAGGTGCTCTAGTCTGGCACCAACTCGATGATGTCCCCAATATTCTGTTCGACATCTGAAAACTGAAAAATTGTTCATTTGTCAATGATGTGAAACTGGGAAAAGGGAAAGAGTTTATT
>JAJQBL010000097.1 GCA_021203325.1 Clostridiales bacterium
GGAATATAGGTATCCAGTGGCAGATAGGGGTTAAAAACCTGCTTCTTCATATCAGACGCCCCGCTTCCTGTCCAATCAACCGTGAAAAATCTCTTTTCGGCTGCCGAGATACGCCAGACTGGGTTTTATCGTCCGCACCTGGGTTTTCCGATCTACGGCAATCAGGCCGAAGGTCATGCCGTAGCCCTTTTGCCACTCAAAGTTGTCCAGCAGGCTCCAGTGGAGATACCCCTTCACCGGGATACCCTCGGCAATGCAGGCGGCCACGCCGTTTGTAGCTTCTTCGATAAATGCAATACGCTCTGCATCATCCGCCGTGGCTACGCCGTTCTCCGTCACCAGAAGTTCCCCATGGAAGTCCCTGGCCACGGCGCGGATGACATTCCCCAGTGCCTGAGGGTAGAACTCGTAGCCGGACTGGGTCAGCCTGGCGCCTTCCGGGTTGTCCAGGGTGCCGCTGGGCCCCACCAGCGAGCGGGTGTAGTTCTGCACGCCCAGGAAATCGTCTCCTGCGATGGCGGGGAGGTAGTGCCGAAACTCCTCGTCCCACTCCTTTGCGGCGTTCTCCTCGCCGCCCTCCACGGCCTGAATGTCGTGGAGGCTCAACGTGAGGCCCACCTTCACCTGTGGCGCAAGGGCGCGGATGACGGCCACGGCGGCCTGGTGTGCTTTCATGACGAGCGCATCCCCCTGCTCTGTGCAGGGGCTGAAAAAGGTTTTGGGGTCGTCCACTCCAAAGACCGCTCGCGTTTCGCGGGCTGTCTCTGCCCGTGCCGCCAGCATCTTTTCCATGTCGATGCCCAGCTGGACGCCAACCGTGGCCTGGGCCGCTGCCGCCTGGGCTTTCATCTTTTCCATCATGGCATGGGCAAAAGCGCCGATTTGCAGCCGCATATTGGCCTCGTTGATGGTGCAGACATAGCTCAGCTCGCCGCCCAACTGCTCCATCACATAGCGGACATAGTTGGAAAAGTCCTCCACCACTGTTTCGGCGTCCCAGCCGCCTTTCGTTATCAGCCACTTGGGGCTGGAAAAGTGGTGCAGCGTCACGATGGGCTCCACGCCGTATTCCCGGCAGGTGCGAATGACCTGGCGGTAATGCTCAATTTCGGCGGGGTCGAATTGTCCTTCCTGCGGCTCAATCCGCGCCCACTCGATGGAAAACCGGTAGGCGTTCAGCCCGGCCTCTGCCAGGGCGCGGATGTCCCCGGCGTAGCGGTTATAGTGGTCGCAGGCGTCCAAACTTGGCTCGGCATAGGAGGTGTGCTTCATCTGCTCCTGCGCCCAGCTGTCACTGTAACTGTTGTTTCCTTCCACCTGATGGGCGGCGGTCGCCGCACCCAGTAAAAACTTGCTCATGCTGTGGCCCTCCTTGTATTATTGGTTCAACATACCCAGCAGCATATTCAGCTTGTCGAAAGACAGACGTCCGCCGCTGAAATTCACCAGCTTGCCCAGGGGCATATCCTGTCCCAGTGCGCCGCTGTCCATGGCGGCGTCTTCGGCGTCCTCGTCCGGGAAACCGCTGTTCTGCGTGGCCTGGGAATTGTCCATTCCGCCCATTTGTCCGCCGGCGATCATGCCGATGAGCTGTGCCGCCTTGGGGTCGGCCAGCAGGTCTCCGATGCGGCTCTCTGCCGTGTAGACCGGTTTGATTTGCTTCGTGCCGGTGACGAACAGGGTTGCGGACTGCCGGATGTCTGCAGAGGATGCGCCCACCAACAGATCATACCGGCCGCTCTCCACAAACCAATCCGAAATGCTCGTGTTGTAATAGGCAAAACTCCTGCCGTCCAGCGCGAACCGCACCGTCTCTGTCTCCCCCGGCTGCAACAACCGGGTTTTACGGAAGCCTTTTAATTCCTTCACCGGGCGGGACACGGATGGGCTCACAGGCCGCACATAGAGTTGTACGATCTCCCGCCCCGCCACAGCGCCAGCGTTGGTGACGTTCAGGGAGAGGGACACCGTCTCCCGGTCAGTGACCTCCGCCCGCTCCAACTGCAAGCCGTCATAGCGGAAATTGGTATAACTTAGCCCGTACCCAAAGGGGTACTGCACCGGCAGCTTTTTCTTCTCATAATAGCGATAGCCGATGTAAACTCCTTCCTCGTAGACGGCTGTATCCTTCTGGGGATAGTTCAGGGCGGAGGGGTTGTCCTCTAACTTGCAAGGCCAGGTCTCCGCCAGCTTCCCGCAGGGGTTGGCCTCCCCGTAGAGCAGCCGAACTGTGGCCTCCGCAACCGCCTGACCTCCGGTATACATCGCAAGGATGGCCGCCGCCTTGTCCGCCCAGGGGGCCTCCACCGGTGCGCCCAGGCTGAGCAGCACAATGATGGGTTTTCCCAATGTTGAAAGGCGGTTTAACAGGTCAATTTGGTTGTGCGGCAGCGTCATGTCCTTCCGGTCAAAGCCCTCACTCTCCACCCGGAAGGGCAGACCCAGGTTCAACAGAATGACCTCTGCATCACAGCAGGCGTCCAGTGCCTCCTGCACATAGTCCTCGTCCACAACGTCCACCTTGTTGCGGAAGCCTCTGGCAAAGGTATCATTTACCCCGGCCTCTGCCAATGCCTCCAGCAGATTGAGGGATTTTGTGGCGTTGACGTTGCTGCTTCCGCCGCCCTGGTAGCGGGTGTTTTTAGCGAAGCCGCCGATGACCGCCAGCCGCTGTCCATTTTGCAGCGGCAGGATATTGTCTGTGTTTTTCAGCAGCACTGCACTTTCCGCTGCCGCCTTCAGGGCGAGGGCGTGGTGCTCCGCAAACATCTCTCCAGAGGAATGGACGGCCTCCGGGCTGCGGCGGTGTTCTATGCCCTTTTTCACCAGTGTTAAAACTCTGCGTACACAGGCGTCCAGCTTCTCCTGGGAAAGCGCTCCGTTTTGCACTGCCTCGACAATGGCCTCATCTGCACAGGGAACCGGCCCTGGCATCCGCAAGTCAAACCCGGCTTCGACGCCACGAACGGGGTCATTGGCTGCGCCCCAATCTGAGACCACCACGCCGTCATAACCCCACTCCTTCCGAAGAATATCCTCCAGCAGATGAGGATGCTCCGAGCAGTAGTCCCCGTTCACCTTGTTGTAGGCGGTCATGACCATCCAGGGCCTGGCGGTACGGATGGCCTCCTCAAAGCTGGCCAGATAGATCTCCCGCAGCGTCCGCTCATCTGCAATGGCGTTCAGGGAGTACCGGCAGGTCTCCTGATTGTTGACTGCAAAGTGCTTGATGCAGGCGCCCACGCCCTTGCTCTGCACTCCGTTGATGTGTCCCGCCGCCATGTGGGAGGACAGATATGGATCTTCCGAAAAATATTCGAAATTCCGTCCGCAGAGGGGGCTGCGCTTCATGTTTACACCAGGCCCCAGCAAAACCTGCACGTCATGATTCTGGCATTCTTCCCCCAGAGCCTCGCCAATGCGGAAAATCAGATCGGTGTCCCAGCTGTTGCAGACAGTGGCTCCGGATGGAAAACAGGTGGCCGGTACACTGACGTTGATGCCCAGCATATCGGCCTCTCCCTCCTGCTTGCGCAGTCCGTGGGGGCCGTCCGTCATCATAATGGCGGGAACCTTGCCCTCTATTGGCTGGGTATACCAGAAGGCGCTGCCTGTGGTCAGGCTGGCCTTTTCTTCCAATGTCAAGTCGGAGATGATTGCTTCAATGTCCATATGTTCCATGCTCCCTTCAACTGGATTATGAGACTCCCAGACGGAGCAGTTTCCGCCTGGGAGTAGTAGCGTTACGCTTCCGAAGTAGGCTCAGTCTCTCCTCTGCGCCGGGCCATATCCTCCCGGATCTGGGGCAGCTTCTTCTCCAGGTCGAAGGCCAGGAAGATGAAGAACAGCACAACTGCGCCGATGGCCGGGATGATGAACATACCGCTGATGAGGAAGTTCTGTACTGCGGCAGACTGGGCTACCCAGGTGCCGTCAGAGGCCGGGGCCACATAACCCGTCAGCGCCAGGCCAAGGTTAAAGAGGCCGGTGGCGATGCCTGCGGAAACGGTGATGATGATGCTGTACACGGAGGAGGAGAAGCCGTCGCAGCGGTAGCCCGCTTTCCATTCCACATGATCCAGGGCGTCCGCCAGCATGGAGAGGGTGACGTAGGTGATGGGCAGGGTGCCGATGGAACGGATGGTCAGGGCGACCAGCACCAGGCCGAGATTTCGGGCAAAAATCGCGCCAATCGTGCCGCCGATGGCTGCGACAACGCTGCCCACGATGTAGACCTTCTGTTTACCGATTTTGCCAACCAGGGGCCACAGGATGATGACGCCGGGGCCCAGCATGGTCTGACCCACAATGTTCAGGAGGGACATGGTGGTGCCGTCGTTGTAGGTGCCCAGCACCCAGTTGCTGTAGTAGACCAGGGAGGTGGTCTGGAAGTTGTTGTAGATGTAGTAGATAATCATGACGGCCATAATCATGACCCAATACTTGCTGGAGAGGCAGCCCTTGATTTGATCCCTCAGCGAGACTCCGTTACTTTTAGGCTGCTCCTCAATCTGCTTCTCGGCCGGAGCCGTTTGGTTCTCCTCGGTGATGCGCTCCCTGGTGAAGTAGTATTGCAGCAGCGTTCCGGGGATGGCCAGCACGGCCAGGATGCCCATGACCAGAATCCACCTGCCCTGATCTACCCCCATGAAGGGCAGCAGGAAGGAGGGGAACACCACGGCCAGAATCGCACCGGGGACGATGTTGATGGCCATGGCCGCCGCCATGGACAGCTTGTCCCGCTGCTTGTTGTCCCGTGTAGACAGGGGAATGGTGACCACGTTGCTCAGGTTGTACATGGTGTAGGATATGGCAAAATACAGGTTATAGCTGCAAATGACCCAGACTGCCGTAATCAGCATATTGCTCTGGGGGACGGCGAACAGCAGGATGGCGGCCACCGCCATGATGGGGCCGGAAATCAGAATCCAGGGTCTCGCCTTGCCCTGGGGTGTCCTGGTGTTTTCCACCACCTGGCCCATGAAGATGTTGGTCACGGCGTCCACTACCTTGGATACCACCGGCATCAGGGTCAGGAAGAGGCCGCCGCCCAGGGCGCTCAGCCCCAGCACGTCAGTGTAGAAGGTGTTCAGGTAGCTGCCGCCTGCGCCTGCGTACAGCGTGGCCACCAGCGCCGGGCCAAGGAAGTATCCCAGCCACCGTTCGGACCGGGTGACCTGTTCTCCTTTGACCCTTGAGTTGAAGATGGGCTTGGAAAATGCTTTGAGTCGGAATTTTTTCATGTTTGTCTCCTTTCATGTGTCAGCGTTTCCGGGCTTGCATAATGCAATTTTATCGGAGTCATAGGCGAAAGTTTATAAAATTTCTCACTTCGATGTCGCATTTCACATTATTTGTGTTATAATCTGGGAAAGTGCCTGTTTCTTTATGCGGGGCTTCCTGTTTCCCTTTTGTAATGATGATACTGAGAGGAGATTTGTACATGAGAATTGCACCGATCTGCACCTACATTGCCGGTAATCTGAACTGCAATGTCACCCTCTACGCTTCCGGGCAGACTGTTATGCAGAGCTACAGCACCAGAGTGGGTTTCACGGACACTCTGCTTGACCACGCCGAAATTGCCGAGTTTCTGTTCGGCTGCCCTGCGGATGCGTTCCCTGCCGTGTATTGCATCAACGGGGAGATTGCGTATGTGCGCTTTGCTGTGGAGAATGGTTCCTATCTCATCGGCCCTGTCACCCTCCTGTTCAGCGACAAAGGGGCCATCTTTACCCATATGCTGCAATACCAGGCCGACGGAGCGGAGGACTGGTCGCAGTTTATGGCGGTCTCTGTCAGCGCCCTGCTGAAGGATTCCCTGCTGCTGTTCAACATTTTTCAGGAGTCCGATCTGGCGTATGTTGATTGCCTGCAAATGAATTACCGCGCAACGCCGCTGAAGGAGTCTCTGAATCGGCATACCACAGACGCAATTTTTTCCAACCGGGAAAACACCAGGACCCACAATCCCTATGACCAGGAGCTTCGTATGTTGAACAGCATTGAGGCCGGAAGCGTAGAGCAGTTGAAGGCAAGCTGGTCGGAGACATATCCGGGAACGCTGGGTGTGACCTCCAAAAATCCCATCCGAAACGGCAAAAATATGGCGCAATATGTAATCTTTGCCGCATCCAGGGCAGCAATACGAGGCGGTTTGCAGCCGGAGGAGGCTCTGACCTTTGTGGACGCCTGTTCTCAGCAAATCGAGGATATGGAGGATATGTCACTTCTGGAGCCGATGGTCAGTGAGGTGGTATTTACCCTGACGCAAAAGGTGCATCAGGCAAAAACAGCTTCTGTGGCGGCATCAGAGGGAACGGACGGAGGAAATCCCCTGGTAGAGCGCTGCAAAAACTTCGTCTTTGTCCATCTCCACGAACCGCTGACGGTGCAGGAGATTGCAGAGTGTCTGGGTACCAACCCGAACTACCTGATCGCCCTCTTTCGGAAACAGGAGGGGATCACCCTGTATCAATACATCCTCGCTCAAAAAATCGACATGGCAAAAAAACTGCTGACCTATTCCAACTATTCCTTCCTGGAGATTGCCAACTACCTGGGCTTCGCCTCCCAGAGCCACCTGGGGACTCAGTTCAAAAAAATCACCGGAATGACCTTAAAGCAATTCCGGGACAAGTATCACAAAGAAGAATAGTGACAGGCGTTTTTGGAGACTACGACCGGGAAAAGGTCTGCCACGGAGGAACGATTCATGAATCACTATCTCACCATCGGCGAATTTGCGAAGCTGCGAGGGGTCAACATCAACTCCCTGCTCTATTACGAAAAACTTGGCATCCTGCGGCCAGCCTATATCGACCCCGGCAGCAAATACCGCTACTATGCGCCGGAGCAGCTCTCCACGCTGGACATCATCCTTCTGTGTATCGATCTGGACATCCCCCTGAAAGAATTGAAGCAGTATCAGGACGAAAACGCTTATTGGCAGAGGAAGCTGCTGGAGGACGGCAGGCGCAGGACAGAGGCGAAAATTCGCAAAATGCAGACCGACCTGCGTAAAATTGAATACTCCCTGCACTGCCAGGAGGAGCAGGACAGTTACGCCTCCTGCGAGGGCATTTATCAGAGGGAGATTGCACCTCGTTTTTTCATCGTGGAGGAATATGTGGGCAATCTGGCGAATATCTCGCAGTTTGGCCGCATTTCCACCCAATTATTTGACTATGCGGAGAGCCGGGGGCTCTCCACCCTGCTGCCCACGGGCTTTATGTTCCTGTTCGAAGGCGGAGAGGTGCGGCAATATTTGTTTTATGAGGTATTGCCCCCGGAACAAACGGATGAAAAGGTCATCCATTTGCCTGGGGGAACCTGGTCCTGTCTGCAAATGGAGTTTGACCCAGAGCTGGACCATGTTCCGTTTTTGGAGCAGCACTTCGGTGCCTCCCGGCAGCGAATCGCCATTTTTTCCAACCTGACCCGCGACCGGCTGGAAATCAACAGCCGATACAACGAGATACAGGTGTTGGACGGATATACAATCCCGGACGGCAGGAACTGACTTGCCGTCCGGGATAGGGAATTTTGTCTATGTGAATATACTCACGCTCTCTTTTCCTCCGCCGGGAAAATCACCTTCCAATTCCGTCGGAGCAGCACGATGGAGATAAGACAGGCCAGCCCATCCGTCAGCGGCCCCGCCCAGAGAACACCTGTCACACCCATCATGCGGGAGAGTAAAATCATGGCCAGGGGCACCAGGAAAATCTGCTTGGAGAAGGTGTTGATGGAGGCCAGTACCGGCTTCCCTACGGACTGGAAGAAAATGCTGGTGCAGTATTGCAGCCCGTTGGCCACGATAAGCATCAGGAAAATGCGCATACACATGACGGCAAATTCGTTATACAGCTCGCTCTCCGACCCGAACAGGGACACCAGCGCCATGGGACAGAGCTGAAAGACTGCCGTAGCGAGGGCCATAAATACGGTGCCGGTGATCGCCGTGAACCAGAACGTGGACTTCGTGCGCTCATACTTGCCTGCGCCGTAGTTGTAGCCCATGATGGGTTGGGAACCGGTGGAGACGCCCTGCACTACGTTGACGGCTACGTTGCTGATTTTAATGGTGATGCCCATGGCGGCCACGGTGATGTCCGCCCCGTACTTGGACAGTGCACCGTAGATGGCCAGCATATTGTTGGAAACCGCGGCAATCAGCGCAAAGGACAGCTGCAAAATACAGCTGGAGACACCCAGCCCGGCAATACTTTTGATTACAGATGCGCTGGGGCGGAAATATTTTTTCTGTATGGATACCGTTTTGAACCTGGGGATGTAAGCCAATATCCAGATCACATTGATCAATTCTCCGATGACGGTGGCAATCGCCGCGCCCTGCACACCCCAGCCAAATCCCATGCAAAAGAGGGCGTCCAGAACAATGTTGGCGCAGCAGGCCACCAGCAGCCCCACCATGCCATAGGTAGCCCCGCCGTCCACGCGAACGGCGGCCGTCACCGGGTTGAGGATCGCCATCAGCGGGAATCCCGCTGCGATAATGGAACCATAGGCCATCGCATAGGGCAGGGAGGTCTCTGTGGCCCCGAACAGCCAGCAGATCGGCTCCAGGAAAAGCAGGGAAGCCACCATAAAAAGCAGCCCCACCACCAGAGACACGGCAAATGTGTTGCACACGCCGGTGGAAGCGTTTTCCTGGTTGCCTTTGCCCTGCTGGAGACTGGTGTAGGCTGCGCAGCCGTCTCCCCACAGGGTTGCAATGCCCAGCATAATAATCATCAGGGGGTTAATGATGTTGGTGGCGGTATTGCCAAGGTAGCCCACGGTCTGCCCGATGAAGATTTGATCGACGATGTTATAAAGGGCGTTCACCACCAGCGCGACGGTGGCGGGAATCGCATAGTGGGGGATCAGCTTGCTCAGCGGCTCCGTCCCCAGCGGGTTTTGCACAGCCGCAGTCTGTTCGCTCATACTGTCCCCTCCTGACCCTGCCGGTAGACCTGCTCAATCAGCGCCGCGGTGCGTTCCTCTCCCAGCAGCCCTGTATTCAGGCACAGATGGTAGTTGGCAGCGTCCCGCCACTCGGTCTCATGAAATCGGCGATAGAATCGCTCTCTGCCCCGGTCAGCCTTCTGGAGGAACGCCTGAACCTGCTGGGGGTCTTTCCCATATACGGAGACCGCCCGCCGACAACGGTCGTCAAAGTCTGCGCACAGGAACACCTTCAGGCACGGAAACTCATTTTCCAGGACCTTGTCCGCACAGCGGCCCACGATGACGCAGCTGCCCTTTCTGGCGCAGTCTTTGATCACATCGGCTTCCGCCTTATAAATTTTGACTGTCATGGTCACGTCAAAGAGGAAGGAGTTGGACAGGTGCTGTTCGTTCTGCTTGATGTAGTCCGGGCTTAACTCGCTGACCTGCGCGGCCTTGTCGATAATGCTGCCGTCGTAGCAGGGGATGCCCAGCCGCTGGGCCACAAGGTGGCCGATTTTTCCGCCGCCACTGCTGTACTGATGGCAAATCGTAATGATTCTGTGATTCATAGTCTTGCCTCGCTTTCATGGTTTTGCTGACCTGAGGCCAGCATGCCTATTTTAAACTCCACCATAATAATGGAGTCAAGAGGCTGTTGCGAGCGCTATCAAATTTATCTGAAAGAAAAAGCCGGCGGGCTGTCAGTGTGATGCTGCACTGACAGCCCGCTTTGCACTGTCCGGGGCTCTGATTCCCCCTGGTTTGGCAATCAGGAGGGACTATGACGAGGTCATCCGGAACCTTCTGGCGGAACAGAAAGGGCAAAAACAGGTGGCGCAATGAATCAAACCGAACGACGGGAGTATCTGATTCGTTATCTGCTGGCAGAACGCGGGGAAGAGAACGACGCTGCACTTCCAGAGGACACGGCCAGTCAAAAGCGACTGCTCCGGGCGCTCTTCAATGTGAGGATGCCGGACCCGGTCAGCCCGGAATTTCTGGCGGTGCAGGACGCCTATCTACAGGAGGCGACCCGGCAGAAGGGGGTGACTGATTTATCCGACCTGACGCCTGTGCAGGAGGATATTTATCTCTGGCAGGGCGACATCATCACCCTCCGCTGCGGGACCATCGTGAACGCCGCCAATTCCCGGATGCTGGGCTGTTTTCGCCCGAATCACGGCTGCATCGATAACTGCATCCACACCTTCGCCGGTGTTCAGCTGCGGCGTGCCTGCTATGCGCTCATGCAGGAGCAGGGTCACGAAGAACCAACCGGAACTGCCAAGCTCACACCGGCGTATAATCTGCCGTGCGACTATGTGCTGCATACGGTGGGGCCGATCGTCTATGGTGAACTGACCAAAACACACGAAACGCTGCTTGCCTCCTGTTATCTGTCCTGCCTGAAACTGGCAGAGCAAACTGGCATTCAGTCTGTCGCGTTCTGCTGTATCTCCACAGGCGTGTTCCGGTTTCCCAATCAGCGGGCGGCTGAGATCGCCATTCAAACGGTAAAGGAATATAAAACGAGGACAGGCAGCGGGATAAAGGTGATTTTTAACGTATTTCAGGACATCGATTGGAAAATTTACAGGACGCTGCTTGGGTAATAATGGATTGCTATGAAATTTATGAGTGACTTATAAATTTGCTAATATCTTGCTGCAAGTCAGCAAATCCGATATACTAAGGGAACCTCTGAATAAATGGACGAGAGCGGATTGCAAGGAAATTTGCGTCAGAAAAAGGCGCAAGTGCGCAGGAATCCTGACGGATTTCAAGCGATTGCAACGCATTTATGGCGCAAATTTACCGCAAGGCGCCGAAGTGCATTTGTTCAGAGGTTCCCTAAGCACAGTTCAAGCAACAACACAATTTCGAGACAAGTTCAGGAGGTCAATCATATGTTAAACGAAAGTGTCAAAAAGCTGCTCAATGCAAGTATGTGGGATCTGGCGACCTGCGCCGATGGGGAGCCCAACGTGGTTCCGGTTGCCTTTAAGATGGTAACAGAGGATGGCAAGCTGGCCGTGGGCGACGTGTTCCTGGAGACCACGCTGAAGAACCTGACCGCCAACGGCGGCAAAATCGCCGTCTCCGTATACGACGCTGCTACGTTGGAGGGCTACCAGATCAAGGGGACTGCCGCGTATCTGACGGAAGGCGACATCGTTTCTGCGTTCAAGGCCATGGTGGAGAAGATGTTCAACGGAGCCGCTACCGCCAAGGGTGCGCTGCTGATCACCCCGGAGAAGGTCATCGTCACCACCCCCGGAGCCGACAACAAGAAGGTTCTGTAATCTCCGGCCAGTACAAAACGGGTGCGCAGCGTTTGCGCATCCGTTTTGTCATAGCACATCGCCGTACAGGGAGGGGGCCTCCGAGGGAACCCCCAGTGGGAGGACACAATGGAACAAAGAAAGGCATACATCAGGCAGGACGCCTGCGTCGGCTGCGGTGCGTGTATCCCACTTTGCCCCGCTCATGCGATTCGGATGAGGGTGGGATGGAAAAGCGAAGTGGCTGCGGAATCCTGCATTGGCTGCGGCACCTGCGTCTCGATTTGCCACAGAGGAGCGCCGATCCTCCTGATGTCTGAAAAAGCCATTGATAAGTTTAAAAGCAGCTATCAATTATCTTGATTTTACTGTATAATAGAGCGGAAGGAGGGCGATACCATGTATCAGAAAAAGCTCAAAGAGGATATTCGCTGTCCGCTGGAATACGGACTCAGCGTGTTCGGCGGGAAATGGAACTCCCGCATCATCTGCGTTCTGGCGGAAATGGGGACACTGCGTTATAGTGAAATTCGCCGTGAAATGGGGAATATTACGGATGCTGTCCTTGCTTCTACGCTGAAAGCTCTGATTACAAATGGAATCGTGGAGCGCAAATCCTACGACGAGATTCCGCCCAGGGTGGAATACTCTCTGAGTGAATCAGGGAAAACGGTTGTTCCAATTCTGCAAAGCATCTGCCAGTGGTCAGGCATCTTCTATCGGCAAAGGCCCGATGAGGAGATGATGGCGCACTGCCAGAAATGCGACTATCATACTTCATAAATCAGAGGACACCAAAAAACACACGAGGAGAGGAGCCAAGCAGCTCGCTCTCCTCGTTTTTCTATTGATATGCGGTTCTCCTGAAGCGGCCTCCCTGTTATACAACAGAAAGCATATTGTAGAGCTTCAGCAGCCGGATGTCCTCCCTGGAAATCTTCAAGGTTTTGGCAAGCTCCGCATTTTCCTCCATACGATGCCTAGAAAACAGCATTTTGGTGGCAATGGGCATCATGGGCCGGGAGGAGAACCCTTTCCACAGCCCCCATTTGGTATCGGCATCCAGATAGGAGGCCAGGATCTCTGCGCTGGCCTGCTCCATGGGGCTGTCCTGATTGGTCAGGGAAATGTTGGTGACAGCGTCAAAGTGGGAGATATAACCATAGTAGGTCGTTTCGCAGATTTGATAATGCTCGTAATCCTGAAAATTCATGTACATCATGATTTTATATTGGTTGGGCTCCACCTGGCTGAGCACATCGAAACGGCAGCGCATGATGGTGTTGTTGCGCCCGTCAAAGAGGTAGGCGTAAAAAACGGTAAGTCCCTGGAAGAAGGAGGGATGATGTTCTGCCACCGGCAGCGCGGCCCGCTCCGGGCGCTGGTAGAGCAGCTGCTCCACATGGACGTGAAGGGCGTCCGCAATTTCGTACAGCGTCTCAATATCCACAGCGATTTCGCCCTTTTCGTACTTTGAGACGGTGGCCTTACTTTTGCAGATTTCCGAGGCCAACTCTTCCAGCGTCATTTTACGCTTTTTGCGGGTATTCCGAATATGTTTTCCTATTTCTACGGAGATTTCACTCATATTAGACACTTCCTAAAAAGTTTCATGCAAATTGACAAAATTATGAAAATCCGACAAAATCCGACCTGACAAAATTCATTATAGCATATGCCTTTTTCAAAATCAACTGCAAAGAAACTTTTTTGTAAAAAAGTCGATTCTAACGAAACTTAGCGTGCTTTGCGATTCTCTTCCTGATTTGCTATGATTCATACACCAAGAGCGAGTTCCCCCCAAGGATTCCGAGCCGCAGCCGACGTTCCTTCCGGGAACTGCTCGAAAAATACTCCCAAACGTAGAACAGGAGGCAAACTATGGAAGAAAAAGGCAAAATCTATGGAGGCAGAGCGTTACTGCCGGTGGTCGTGTTCTTAGGCCTGTATCTAGGGTGCGGCATCGCATTTACCATACAGGGCGCGGAATCCGCGTTCAGCTATATGCCCCGGTATGTGGCTGTGCTCATCGCCATTCTGGCGGGACTGCTGGGGTTTGAACCCAAGCGAAAGCTCTCCGAAAAGCTGGACATTTACCTGAAAGGCGCAGGCTCCTCCGGCGTGCACCTGCTGGGTATCATCGTCCTGCTGGCCGGTGGCTTCGCCCAGGCCACCTCAGCCATCGGCGGTCAGGATTCCCTGGTCAACCTGGGCATCACCCTGATTCCCACCCAGTTCCTGGTTCCCGGCATTTTCATCATCTGCTGTCTCATCTCCACCTGCACCGGCACCTCCATGGGCACCCAGGTGACCATGATCCCCATCGCCATCGCAATGGCCCAGGGCGCTGGCGTCAGCAGCGGAATGGCAGGCGCGGCTGCCATCGCAGGTGCTTACTTCGGCGATAACCTGTCCATGATTTCAGACACCACCATCATCTCCGTCAAGGGCGTGGACGGCGATATGCGGGAGAAGTTCCTGCTGAACTGCAAAATCGCTATCCCTGCCGCCATCGTCAGCATCATCCTCTATGTGGTTATGGGTTCTCAGAGCGCTGCCGGGGTGGCCCAGGAGGCCGGAAGCTACAACCTCCTCACCATCCTCCCCTACATCGCGGTTCTGGGCCTGTCCGTCGCCGGTATGGATGTCGTTCTGGTTCTGGCCAGCGGCAGCGTGCTGTCTCTGGTCATCGGGCTGGGCACCGGCAGCATCGGCTTCTTTGACTGGGCTATCGCCATGGGCGAGGGCATGGAGAATATGTTCTGGCTGGCTGTCTTTGCCTCTCTGGTCTCCGGCATGATGGCGCTGGTGCGCTACTATGGCGGCATCCAATGGCTGGTGGACAAATCCCAGAAGTTTATCAAGAGCAACAAGAGCTGTCAGTACGTTGTCGGTCTGCTGGTCATGGCCATCTCCGGCACTACCCTGAATAACGCTGTGGCTGCGCTGATTTCCGCCCCCGTTGCCAAGGATCTGGGCAGCCAGTATAAGGTCTCCAACAACAAGCTGGCAACGCTGCTGAGCATTTTCTCCTGCGCCATCCTCATGGTGGTGCCCCATGACAGCGGCTGCCTGCTGGTGCAGCAATACGGCGGATGCACCTATCTGGACATTCTCCAGTATGCCTACTATCCCGTCCTCCTGGTCCTGTTCACCTGCATTACCATTCAATTTGACCTGTTCAGCAAAAAAGACAAAAAAGAAAAGGAGCAATCAGTATGAAACTCATTGACACCAAGAACGCCCCCGGCGCAATCGGCCCCTACTCTCAGGCTTTCGTCGTAGGAGGCACCGTCATCACCTCTGGTCAAATCCCCGTTGACCCCGCCGACGGCTCCGTTCCCGAAGGCATTGCCGCCCAGACCGAGCAGAGCTGCAAAAACGTGGGCGCTATCCTGGAGGCCGCAGGCACTTCCTTTGAGAAGGTCTTTAAGACCACCTGCTTCCTGGCCGACATGGGCGACTTCGCCGCCTTCAACGAGGTCTATGCCCGGTACTTCGTCTCCAAGCCCGCCCGGAGCTGCGTGGCTGTAAAGCAGCTGCCCAAGGGCGTTCTCTGCGAGATCGAAGCCCAGGCGGAGGTGTGACCCATGAAGGTGAAAGTGATCGGCAGCCACATCTGCCAGGATACCCTGTATTCCATCATCAAGCTGAAGGACAAGAACGCAGAGGTGGAGTTTTTGGACATCGCCGCCAGTTTCCCCGCCCTGAAGGAGTTCCTGGAGCTGCGGGAGAACTCCCCCCTCTATAACACCGTCAAGGCCAGAGGCGGCATCGGAATGCCCTTCTTCCAGCTGGAGGACGGCACCCAGACCCTGGATCTCCAGGAGGTCCTGTCCAGGCTGTAAGCGACAAACCCCAACCAATTCAACAAATCAATGACAAGAAAGGAGCCGCATCATGGAGAAACAGGAATTTCTGAACCGGTATCTTGTGGACCGCAGAGGTACCAGCAGCAGCAAATGGGACGGCCTGAATGAGAAATTTGGGGAAGCTGATTTGCTCCCCATGTGGATTGCAGACATGGAATTCAAAACGCCGGAGGCTGTCACCGAGGCCCTGCAAAAGCGTATCGACCACGGCGTGTTTGGCTACAGCTTTGTACCGGACAGCTACTATGAAGCCTTCCGGCGCTGGATGGAGACCCGGCACCATTGTAACATCGACCGGGAAGCCATTCGTTTCTCCACCGGCTGCGTCACAGGCATCTCCTGGATGATTCACGCCTTTACCAAGCCGGGGGATACCTGCCTGATTCTGACCCCCATCTATTATCCGTTCTACAATGTGGTCACGAATAATGACCGCCGCCTGGCGACAGTCGCCCTGGACTATGATGACGGATACTTCACCATGAACTATGAGGCCATCGAAAAGGCCATCGTGGAGCAGGATGTGAAGATGTTCCTGATGTGTTCCCCCCACAATCCGGCGGGCCGGGTCTGGACGGAGGAGGAGCTGGACGCAGTGCTGGCCATCTGCCGGAAGCATAACGTTCTGGTGGTGTCCGACGAGATTCATCAGGACTTGACGGCACCGGGTGTCTCCTTTATCCCCGCCGCCAATGTGTCCGGCGGCAAGTACCGGGACATCCTGCTGATTCTGAACTCCGCCACCAAGAGCTTCAACCTGGCGACCCTGATTCACTCCCACATCATTATCTTCAACGAGGCGCTGCGGAAGGTATATGACCGCTTTGCCTCCGGCCTGAATCGGACGGAGGTCAGCATTATGGGCATGATCGCCACGGAGGCAGCCTATCGGGAAGGCGGCGAGTGGCTGGATGCCCTCCGTCAGGTCATTCACGACAACTACAGCTATCTGAAGGAACGCTTTGCTGCGGAGCTGCCCGGCATTCGTATGACGGCGCTGGACGGTACTTACCTGCCGATGATTGACCTGCGGGCCTATGTCCCCGGGGAGACCTGCCAGGACCTTGTCCAGGGCAAGTGCAAACTGGCGGTGGATTACGGACAGTGGTTCGGTGAGGGCTACGATGGCTTTATCCGCATCAATGTGGCCACCGACCCGGCCATCATCCGGGAGGCCGCTGACCGTATCATTCGGGAAGTGAAGGCGCTTCCCACCTGCAACGCTTAATGGAGGGAAATCATCATGTACAATTTTGACGAGATCATTGACAGAAGACACACCAACGCCCTGAACACCGACGGCTTCCGCGGCTACATTTTCCACGCCGGGCCGGAGAAGGTTTTCCCCTACAAGGACGAGGAGTTTGTGCGGATGTGGGTGGCCGACATGGAGTTCGGCGTGGCCCCTGAGATCATCGACGCTATCCGGGCCCGCCTGGACCGCCGTATCTTTGGCTACACCAGCGTGTTCGACGGCGGCTACTTTGCAGCGTTCAAGGCCTGGTGCCAGCGGCATTACGACTGGACGCCGGTGGAGGAGGAAACCTGTTACTCCCCCGGCATCATCCCCGCCCTGTATCAGCTGACGGAGAGCCTCTGCGCCAAGGGGGAGAAGGTACTCATCTCTACCCCGGCCTATGGCTATTTCCTCCACGCGGCAGAGTATGCCAACGTGGAAGCCCTGACCTCTCCTCTGGTGAAGGACGCCAACGGTGAGTTCCATCTGGACTATGAGGACTTCGAGCGCAAGTGCGCCGACCCCAAGTGCAAAATTGTGTTCTGGTGCAATCCCCACAACCCCACCGGCCGGGTCTGGACGGTGGAGGAGCAGCAGAAAATCGCCGCCATCGTGGAGAAGTACAACCTGTGGATCGTGTCCGATGAAATCCACTGCGATTTGACCAGGAACGGCATCCGTCATACGCCCATGGCGAAGATCATGCCCGACTATCAGAAGCTCATCACCTGCATGGCCCCCACCAAGACTTTCAATATGGCCGGCCTGGCCTTCTCCAACGTCATGATTCGGGACGAGGCCACCCGCCAGGAGTTCAAGGGGCGGGATAAGCTCTTCGGCATGGTGAACCCCATCTCCCTCACCGCCGCACAGGCCGCCTATGAGCATGGCGACGCCTGGCTGGCAGAGCTGCGGACCTATCTGGACGGCAACTTCGCCTTCGTGAAGGAGTTCCTCTCCGAGAACATCCCGGAGGCCGTCATGTACATCTCGGAATCCACCTATCTCTCCTGGGTGGACATGGGCAAGGCCCTGCCCGACGTCATCGATGACCTGCCCGGCTTCTTCGCCAACAACGCCGGCGTTCTGCTGGAGGGCGGAGACGGCCTGTTCGTTGGCAACGCCCGGGGCTACATCCGGCTGAACCTGGCCATGCCCCGCTCCATCATCGCCACCGGCCTCCAGCGCATGGCCGACGCCATCCAGGCCCATAACCATCCGTAAGCGTGAAAGCCTGATATACCTCCTGCCATAAACGTAAAAGGCTTTCTTCGCACAACGCCCTCTGCCTGCGGCTTCCTGCCAACGGCGGAGGGCGCCCTTTTTGTCTGCACCCGCCGAAAAAATCCCCCTCGCGGAGGCGCAAAGCGCTCTGCACGAGGGGGATGGATTGTCTGTTTTCTGCGGTTTGGCTCAGTCCACCTTGACCGTCCAGCCGAAGGGGTCTGCTGCCCTGCCCCACTGGATGCCGGTGAGGGTGTCGTACAGCCTCTGGACGGTGGGGCCGATTTCCCCGCCGTTGATGATGCAGGCGCGGTCATTCCACGCCATCTCACCTACAGGAGAGATGACGGCGGCGGTGCCGGTACCCCAGGCTTCCTCCAGCGCGCCGCTCTCAGCGGCGTCGAACAGCTCCTGGGCGGAGATGGGACGCTCCTCCACCTCATAGCCCCAGCTTTTCAGCAGCTCGATGCAGCTCTTCCGGGTGATGCCGGAGAGAATGGAGTCATTGAGGGCGGGGGTGACGATTTTGCCGGAAATTTTGAACATGACGTTCATGGCGCCCACTTCCTCAATGTACTTCTGCTCCACACCGTCCAGCCACAGCACCTGGGTATAGCCCTTCTTCTCGGCCACTTCGCTGGCCCGGATGGAGGCGGCGTAGTTGCCGCCGCACTTGATGTAGCCGGTGCCGCCCCGGACGGCACGGACATCTCTGGACTCCACATAGATGCGGACAGGATCGATGCCCTCGGGATAGTAGCAGCCGGAGGGGGAGAGGATGATGGCAAAGAGATAGGTCTTGGAGGCATGGACCCCCAGATGAGTGTCGGTGGCAAAGGCGAAGGGCCGGATGTAGAGGGAGGTCTCCGGCGCATGGGGGACCCAGTCCCGATCCACGTCCACCAGGGTCTTGATGGCTGTGACGAACAGCTCCTCCTCTATGGTGGGGATGCACATCCGTGCGGCGGAGTTGTTAAAGCGGCGGGCGTTTTCATAGGGCCGGAACAGCTGGACGGAGCCGTCGGCCACCCGGTAGGCCTTCAAGCCCTCAAAAATCTCCTGGGCGTAGTGGAGCGCCATGGTGGAGAGATCTAACGGAATGGGAGCATAGGGGACGATGCGGGCGTCGTGCCAGCCCTGTCCGTCCGTATAGTTCATCAGGAACATATGGTCGGTGAAAATTTTCCCGAAGCCCAGCTTGCTCTCATCGGCGGGCTTTTCCTTAGGGGTCTTGGTCAGTTCAATACGAATATCCTGCATGGTAGGTTTCCTCCTGTCTTTTCCCGTCAGGGGACTGTCCGCTGACGGCCGGCGTCCGGTCAGCAGCCTTGGCAGGTGCTGATACGGCGCTTATGCGTTTTCATTATATCAGCCGCACGCCCCCATTACAAGGGTTCCGGCGGGATAACTGCATTTTTTGACGAGCTTTGAACAGTTTTTATGCGAAACAGCATGTTTCAGATACCACTTGCCGCTTCGTGGCTGCATCCTGCAACGCTCACCGAAACCCCGGAAAACGCCTGCAAAAGAACGGATTCTTCCGCAGGCGTTCCCCAGGCTTCCATATGTTGGATTTGTTCCGGTATCAGGCCTTCCAAAGGCTATGGAGATTGCAGTAGGCGTAGACCTTCTCCACTGCGTCCCCTTCGCTGAGGGCAAAGACCGCCGCAGGCTTTTCGCCCGGATTCAGATGCTTGATCTGGACGCCCTGCTTTGACTTGAGCGCGATCCACTCAATATAATGCTCCGGAATCATCGGGTGATCCACCGAGCCGACGTTCACCTTGACCAGGTTCCCCTCCACCTTGTAGTCGGGGACGTGCTTTTCCGCCGCCCCATCCGTGGTGCCGGGGATAAGCTCCTTCATTTTCTGGCCGCAGCACACAACGGGCACCTGTTTGTCCTTCACCTTCATGATGATGTTGCCGCAATGCTCACAGATGTAAAATTTCAATTCCATATAGGGTTCCTCCTTAATAATTTTCCGCCCGCACCTCAAAATAGGACTGCGGGTGCTTGCATACCGGGCAGATGTCGGGGGCCTTGGTGCCGACCACCATATGCCCGCAGTTGCGGCACTCCCACAGGGTCACACCGCTCTTTTCAAAGACCTCTTTGGACTCCACATTGTGCAGCAGCCTGCGATAGCGCTCCTCATGGGCCTTCTCGATGGCGGCTACGCCCCGGAACTGCTGGGCTAGGTCATGGAAGCCCTCCTCGCCCGCATCTCTCGCCATCCGGTCATACATATCCGTCCACTCGTAGTTCTCGCCCTCGGCGGCATGGAGCAGGTTTTCAGCGGTATCGCCTACCTCGCCCAGCGCTTTAAACCACAGCTCGGCGTGTTCCTTCTCGTTGGCGGCGGTTTTCAGAAGCAGCTCTGCAATCTGTTCAAATCCTGCCTTCCTGGCCACGCTGGCGAAGAAGGTGTACTTGTTGCGGGCCTGGGATTCGCCGGCAAAGGCCTCCCACAGATTCTGCTCCGTCTTCGTCCCGGCATAGGGATTCCTGGCAGAGGCAGGAGCAGGCGCGGGCGCTTCCTCGGCTTCCTCGATTTTCTCAAACTCGCTGGCCGGTACCTCGCAAATCGGGCAGACGAAGTCCTCCGGCAGCGGGCCCTCGTGAATATAACCGCATACGGTGCATTTCCATTTTTCCATCACTGTTTCCTCCTTGTTTGTTTGCATTTGATTGTAAGGCTATGATACCAAAAAGTGTGCTGCATTTCTGTGATATTGTCACCAACGGTCAGTCTGTGCAGTGGCCGTGCCGACATTCATGGCCTTCCCCATGATGGTGGCCGCCGTGGCTGCCGCAGTGTTCTCCGTGATGCCCGCCCTCGTGGTGGCTGCACTGAACATCCGGAACATAGGCCAGGCTCCCGCCCAGGAGCGCCTCCACAGCGGCGTCCGCGTTGCCGGTGACGCCGCCGCACAGCTGAATACCCGCTGCGGCCAGCGCAGCCTGCGCCCCGCCGCCGATGCCGCCGCAAATCAGAACCTCCGCCTGTAAGGCGTTCAGGACTTGCGCCAGCGCACCGTGGCCCTGACCGTTGGTGCTGACCACCTGGGAGGATACGATTTTTCCATCCTCCACGTCATAAATCTTGAACTGCTCCGTATGACCAAAGTGCTGATATACCTGACCGTTTTCATAAGTGACTGCGATTTTCATCCTACGTTCTCCTTTCGATTTAGAAGCGCCTGGGCGGGGCCTCCCCCTCCGCAGGCATGGATACCTGTGCCGCCCGGCTGGCTCAGCCCCGGCGTTCCACGCAGCTGCGGTCACACGCGGAACAGTTGTGAGAACATTCCTCACTCATGCTGACGCCTCCTTTGCGGTTCAACCTGCCATTATCTTACTCCTGTTTATGGCATATGTCAAGAACTATTATTGACATATGCCAAAAATTGTGCTACGATAGGGGCACAGGAGATGAGGTATGATGGAGCTGAAAGAATACTTCCCCATGTGGGAGAAGCTGACCTCTGCCCAGCAGGCAAGGCTTCTGGCGGCATCTGATAAACGCCATTTCGAACGGGGACAAATCGTCCATAATGGGCTGACAGACTGTACCGGCCTGTTTCTGATACGATCCGGTCAGCTGCGGGCCTATACGATCTCAGAGGAGGGGCGGGAGATTACCATGTACCGCCTGTTTGAGCGGGATATTTGTCTGTTCTCCGCCTCCTGCATCATGCGCAGTATCCAGTTCGATATTGTCATCGAAGCGGAAAAGGATACCGAGGCATGGCTGATTCCGGCAGAGACCTATAAAGGGGTGATGGAGGAGTCCGCCCCGCTGGCCAATTACACCAACGAGATCATGGCCAGTCGTTTTTCAGATGTGATGTGGCTGATAGACCAAATCATGTGGAAGAGCGTTGACCGCCGACTGGCAAATTTCCTGTTGGAGGAGTCCGCGCTGGAAAACACGTCCAGGCTGAACATCACCCACGAAGTCATCGGGAATCATTTGGGAACCGCCCGCGAAGTCGTCACCAGGATGCTGCGCTACTTCCAGAATGAGGGCATGGTAAAGCTCTCCCGCGGAACGGTGGAACTGACCGATATGGACAAACTGAGAAACTGGAACAACAAATAGCAGCACCCGCTGCGGCTCCGGAATGAAGCCGCAGCGGGTGCTCTGTTTAATCGCTGTTCTTGCCGCAGGCGCTGGCGCATTCCACCAGGCAGAGGTCATTTTTGGCAGTCTCGTAAAAACGATACCCTCCGGCAAAGTTATAGCAATCGAATCCGTTGCCGGAGAGGATGCGGGACGCAATGTAGCTGCGAAGCCCGCTCTGGCAGATCACATAGACCGGCTTTTCCGGTTCGATTTCGGACAAACGCTCCCGCAGCTCGTCCACCGGGATGTTGACGAAGCCGTCTATGTGTCCCTGTGCATATTCGTCCTCGGTGCGGGTATCCAGCAGCGTCACGCTGCCATCACGGGGCAGGCTGTCCGCTTCCTCCAGATACCATTGCTTCACCACGCCGCTGGCCAGGTTGTCAATGATATATCCCGCCATATTGACCGGGTCTTTCGCGGAGGAATAGGGCGGCGCATAGGCAAGGTCAAGATTCTGTAGCTCCAGCGCACTCATTCCAGCCCGGATAGCGGTGGCCAACACATCGATGCGCTTGTCCACCCCTTCGTAGCCGATGATTTGCGCCCCCAGCAGCCACCAGGTCGCCGCCTCAAAGACCACCTTCATGATCATCAGCCTGCCGCCAGGGTAGTAACCGGCATGGCTCATGGGGGACAAAATCACTTTGTCCACGGTGAATCCAGCCGCCTTGGCTCTGGTTTCATTCAGTCCCGTAGCGGCGGCAGTCAAGTCAAACACCTGAAGGATGGAGCTGCCCTGGCTGCCCTTGTAGCTGCCGCTTCCACCGCAAATATTGTCGGCTGCGATGCGCCCCTGCTTGTTGGCCGGGCCAGCCAGGGAGAGCAGCGTGTCCTCCCCGGAAACGAAATGCTTCACCTGGACGGCGTCGCTCATGGCGTAAATATCGGGAACGGAGGTCTCCATCCGGTCATTGACCAGGATGCTGCCTTTGACGCCAAGTGCCAATCCGGCATCCCTGGCTAAATGAGTATCCGGCGTGACGCCGATGGCGAGGATCACCATGTCGGCTTCCAGCGGCGGGGCGTCCTTTCGCAGTACGCTGATGCCGTTCGCCGTTTCTTCAAAGCCTTCCACCGTATGCCCCAGCGCCAGCTGAACGCCGTGTTTGCGCATTTCGCTGTGAAGAAAGGACGCCATATCCCGGTCAAAGGGGTTCATGAGCTGCCTGGGACGCTGCACGATGGTAACATCCATACCCAGCTTTCGCAGGTTTTCGGCGACTTCCAGGCTGATGAACCCACCGCCCGCCAGCATAGCGGATTTCGGTTGATGCTGGGTGATGTATTCCCGGAGGCGCAGGGTATCCTCCACCGTGCGCAGGGTAAAGACCCGGTCAAGGCCCACCCCCGGCAGACGGGGCCGGGTGGGTTTCGCACCCGGGGAGAGCAGCAGTTTGTCGTAGCGCTCCTCAAAGGTTTCACCGGTTTCCAGATTTTTGACCAGAACCGTTTTGTGCTCCGGATGAATCGCCAGCACTTCATGGTGCACCTTCATCGCGACGCGGAAGCGCTGATAGAAGCTGTCCGGTGTTTGCAGCGTCAGCGCGGAGCGGTCTGTGATGACACCGCCGATATAATAGGGCAGGCCGCAGTTTGCATAGGAAATATACCCGGAGCGCTCAAAGACGATGATTTCCGCCCGCTCATCCAGACGGCGGATGCGTGCGGCGGCGGTTGCTCCGCCAGCGACTCCGCCTACAATGACTACCTTCATATCAGCGCACCACCTTCCCTGTGTAGGAGGCAATCCCTCCAATGTTTTTCACGTTGACATATCCCATCTGAGCCAGAGCGATTGAGGCCTGACGGCTTCTGGAGCCGCTGTGGCAGTATACAAAGACGGGGGTTTCCTTTTCGCCGACCACCAATTCGGTATCGCGGATGGACGGTAAGGGCACGTTCCGGCTCTCCGGAAGATGGCCTTCCAGATATTCCTGGGGTGTGCGCACATCCAGCAAAACAGCATTTGCAGTAGATTGGAACTCCTTCAGCCCTTGGTTTATGTCCGGGCCGCGGAAGAATGCGAAGCCTCCCATACCGTCACCTCACAGCAGCGCAAGAATCTGGCTTTTGGGCCGTGCGCCAACGGCCTGGTTCACTACTTTCCCATCCTTCATGACCACCAGCGTAGGAATGCTCATGATACGGAACTGAGCCGCCAACTCCGGCTGCTCGTCCACATTGATCTTGCCTACCTTGATGTCGGGACGTTCAACGGCGATTTCATCCACGATTGGACTGACCATCCGGCAGGGCCCGCACCAGCTTGCCCAGAAATCCAAAAGCACAGGCTTGTGGGACTCCAAAACCTCTTCGTGGAAATTCTTTTGATTGATATTGATAACACTCATCCGTGTGCCCTCCTGTTGTGTATATCTTTGTAATAGCATTTTATCAGTATTCCCAAGTGCGTTCCGTGATATTATCACAGAACTGCAAAAGGGAATGCGCTATACTGAGTTTGCATAAACAAAGCAGAAAGGTGGTGAAACGCTATGAAGTATATCTGTGATGTTTGCGGCTACGAGTATGATGAGGCGCTTGGCGATCCCGATAACGGCATTGCTCCCGGCACGAAATGGGAGGATCTGCCCGATGATTGGGTGTGCCCGCTGTGTCAGGTTGGCAAGGATCAGTTCAGCCCTGCGTAAGGTGCGCTTCTTACCGCAGATGCAAGTATGCAACTTTACGCTGCGCGATATATCCAAGGTACCAGGTTTCAGCGCCCATCAGAGAATGCGAATCGTTCTCTGATGGGCGCTCTTTTTTCCTTATTCCTGAAAGGACATCGCAGAAATTGCAGCGGACTGTCAAGGGTCTTCTCTCACAGCATTACCTGAAACAATCTTCCGGCGAAGGAGGACATGATGTATTATAGTACTTCATGGCTCTTGTAAGCACCACAAGCAGAAAAGACCCTCTCTATAGGTGTTTTAGGTTGATTTTCTCCGTAGGAGCCACTCCCTGTCAATCATGCAAAGGAATCATCCAAAGACTGGAACATTGCCCCGCTGATTTCTCTAATCTCATCTATTGGAATTTCCGTTTCATCCGTCAGCACAACAATCCTCTGAAACTCATCAATTTTTTTCACTGTGCCGGTGGCCGTACAGTAAGCGCCGCCCTCCTTGCGCTCGTCTGGGACAAAGTAGGTGATTTCCACCACGGGCGTTGCCGTCAGATTTTCCTGAATCAAATTCAGTCGTTCCGAAATATTCCGCTTCATTTCCTCGTCCAATTCTGCCCGCTGGTCGGTCAGTCGTGCCGTCTCTTTCACGGCGGCATCGTAGCCGGTGAGCGCCGCAAAAGGCGAGAACTGAGCCGCCCGGTCACGCATGGACATATGGGGGCGGGTCTCTGAGACGTGATGGGGTAGGTTGATGATGTCCTGATAGTCCTCGATTTTTCTGTCGGCCATTGTACTGCCTCCTTTACGCCTTATGCCCTCCGATTTGCGCGTTGCGGTCTTTGCCGGTAGCGCCTTCCTCCAGATTCATGCCCTTCAGCAGAGCACTCTTCCCGAACTTTTTCTGAATGGCGAGGACGGCCTTCTGTCGCCGTTTTTCCTTTTCCAGCGTCTCTTGTTCCGCTTGCTGCTGCTGCTCCAGGGCGGCATAGTCAGTGAACAGGTCGAGCTGCTCCGGCTCCGGAGGCTTTGCCATGTCCTCGCTGATAACGTGGTTGGCAACCACATACATCCGCCGCACCAGCAGATCGGGGTCAACGATGCGGTCAAACAGCTCCATAGCGGCGTTGGTAATCAGCATGGTGGAGGCCGTCTGCCGTCGCAGGTTGATGGAGCCGTGGGCCTGCTTGGGAACCTTCCTGCCGTAGTGGTCGGTGGTGACTTCTCCCTTGTACGATTTTTGCCGTTCCGGGTCGGTTAGATTTTCAATGTCGTAGCCGATGGTCAGCACGATCTGGTCGGTCACCAGTCCCTTGTCTACCAGGTCGAGGGAAAGGGCGTCCGCCATTTCCCGGACGACCAGCTTCGCCTTCTTAAATTCATAGGGCGATTGCAGCACCTGCCCGGAGCTGATGCTGTTGTTCTCCGGCTTGTATGCCTTGATGTCAGAGATGCGGCACGGTTCCCATCCCCAGGCGTGGTCGATGAGCAGCTCGGCGTTGATGCCGAACTCCTTGTAAAGCCGGTCTTCTCCATAACTGCTCAGGCTGTACCGGGCAATGTCACCCATGGTATGCAGCCCCAACTTTTCCAAACGCTTTGCATAGCCACGGCCCACCCGCCAGAAATCTGTGATGGGCTGATGCTCCCAAAGCTGTTGCCGGTAGCTCATCTCATCCAGTTCTGCAATGCGAACACCGTCCTTGTCGGCGGGGATGTGCTTTGCCACGATGTCCATAGCGATTTTGCAGAGGTAAAGGTTGGTGCCGATGCCCGTTGTGGCCGTGATGCCGGTTTCCTTCAAAACCGCCTGAATCATCTTCATAGCCAGTTCATGAGGGGTGAGTTGATAGGTTCGTAAATAGTTGGTCACATCCATGAACACTTCATCGATGCTGTACACATGGATGTCCTCCGGGGCAATGAACCGGAGGTAGACCTGGTAAATCTCTGTGCTGCGCTGGATGTAATGAGCCATCTGCGGGGTGGCCACGATATAGTCCAACGACAGAGACGGGTCAGCGTTTAACTCGTTGATGTTACTGGAGGAACCTGTGAAAGTATGCCCTGGTGCCCGGCGCTGGCGCTCCCGGTTGACCTCCTTCACCCTCTGGACGACCTCAAACAGCCTCGCCCGTCCGGAGATACCAAAGGACTTCAAAGAAGGTGACACTGCCAGGCAGATTGCTTTCTCTGTGCGGCTCTGGTCTGCTACCACCAGATTGGTGGCCAGGGGGTCAAGCCCACGTTCCACACACTCCACTGAGGCGTAGAAGGATTTCAGGTCGATGGCGATATAGGAACGGTCTGGCAAACGGGTCACCTCCTTCAAAGTTATTTGCCAACAGAACAAGTTTTGTTTGGAACAGACTTCTTACAACCATAAGTTCTCTCAATGATTGTCACTTCAATCTCTTAAAGATCTCCTGAATCTCCGCCAGATGCGTTGCAGTAAATGTCAGCTTATCTTCATATACGACAGGAATCTCCACCGTTCCGCAACTCTCAGTTTTTGCATTACGTATCGCTTCGAGATATTTTTCACGAATCTTATCGTTTTCCCTATACGCTTCAAATTTTTTGCTGCATTCCAGGCAAAGAGCAACTCTTGTCTGGGGAAAGTAGTACTTTGGGCTTTTCTCCAAATTGTTCACTTCCATGAGACCATAAGGTTTGTGTCGAAGACACATCTGGCAAAAAGCAGTGTCGCCTGCGCCATCTGGCGTGTAAATTTGCAGCGTATCTCTACGAGCATCCTTTCCGCTCAAGTCGAAAACAACGCCATTCTTTCGGCGTCCTTTTTGTACAGAGCGCATCACCCTTTCCGTAAATATCGTAACAGGGTCACTCAGCATAAATTTTATATGCCGTATCAACATTTCCCTGTTGCGTACTGGCTTCTCCGGAAAAGCATACTCCGAGCAGGATTCGCTAACTCTGCCCATGCCGAGATATTCCAGATCATACTCTGCAATCAGTTCATCTGACAAACATCCATCACGATAAAACAACTGCGCGATCTTTTAGAGCGATTTCCATTCTTGTTCCGCTCACCAGAGACTTTTTGTTTGTAAGTGAACGTGGAATAGTGGGTTCATCGGCAGTTAAGGTGAAGCTATATTCACCGCTGTAAATTTTCACTTTTGATGCGATTGCAAACACGGTTTTGAATCCGACGCCCTTTTCGCCAATAGAACGCAAATCATCTCCGTTTAAGATTTTGTTTTTCGTTGACTCTCCGATTGCAGTAATAGAGCGGATGTTGGCCCTTGTAAAGCCGGTTTCGTTATATTCGGTCACAATTGCCCTTCCGCTTTGGTTTAAGGTAAAGGATGGTGTTACACCTTCGGGATAGGAACAATCATCCGCATTCTGCAATAATTCCTGTATGAACCTGGTATGATCTACCCCAGAGCGCAGAATCAGGTCAAGGTAACTCCTGTAACCATCTTCGCCAAGAGAATCTTTAACCGTTTTTCGAATATTCCCCAAACGGCGAATAAAGTCTGCAGCAGTGCCCGAGTTATTTTCAATACACTGATTCAGTTCATTAGAAGCT
>JAJQBL010000099.1 GCA_021203325.1 Clostridiales bacterium
AAAGTCTCCTTAGATGAGGTTCGATATAAAGGATTTGTCCGGCCTTCCCTTGCCAAGGAAGCGGGGCCTACTTTTCTTGCTCCGCCAAGAAAAGTAGCAAAAGAAGGCGGCTTAAGAGTGGGGCCTGTGGCCCCCCTCTTAAGAATCTCCCCGTATCCCACTGGCGGCTCCGCCTTGTTCCTTAATCAGGTGGTCTATCAGGCTACAGACGAAGTAACTTTCAGGCGGTGAGACTGCCGCCCTGCGGCTGGCAACGATTGCCGTTCCGCCCTGCCGGGGGCGGGCGGAACGTGCAATTTTGTCATCCAACGATGGATAACATCTGTCTGAACCGCAAGGTCACAGCCCCTGATGGAAAAAGTGTGATAATAGATTGTTTTTCTTATTAGGAATAATAACGTATCCTTACAGTCAGATTTCAGCGACCAAAGGGCGATAAAATTGCTCGTTCCGCCCGCCTCCGGCAGGGCGGAACGGCAATCCCCGCCAGCCGCCATCGGCGGCAGTCTCACCGCCTGAAAGTTACTTCGTCTGTTGCCTGACAGACCACCTATGGACTGGACAACGCGAAGCCCCAGCGGGATAGGAGGAGGGTTCTTAGGGAGGAGCGAGGCCCCGAGCTCCTCCCTGAGCCGCCCTCTTTCCCCCCTTTCTCGGCGGAGCGAGAAAGGGGGCCCCCGGAGGGAAACCACTTATTTCCTTTCTCAATCCTTATCTAAGGAAGATAACCCTGCCTGGAGCGCAAAACCCGACCAATATAAAATCATTTTCCTAAGGAGAACAACGTCCAAACATCAATAATCCAAATTGACCACCTTGGACGCATTCTCCTCGATATACGCCCGCCTCGGCTCCACCTTCTCCCCCATCAGCAGGGTGAAGATGGCGTCCGCCCGGACGGCGTCCTCCAGCGTCACCCGTTTCAGGGTGCGGCGGGTGGGGTCCATGGTGGTCTCCCACAGCTCGGAGGGGTTCATCTCGCCCAGGCCCTTGAACCGGCTGATGTCCACCTTCACGTTGGGGTTGCCGCCCCGGAGCTCGGCGGAGATCTGGTCCCGCTCCTCGTCGGAGAAGGCCACCCGTGTGGTCTTGCCCCGCACCAGCTTGTACAGCGGCGGCACGGCGGCGTAGACATAGCCCCCGTCGATCAGCGGCCGCATGAACCGGAAGAAGAAGGTCAGGAGCAGGGTGCGGATATGGCTGCCGTCCACGTCGGCATCGGCCATGATGATGACCTTGTGATAGCGGAGCTTGGTTACATCGAACTCGTCCCCCAGACCGGCCCCCAGGGCGGTGATGACAGGGTTCAGCTTGTCGTTGCCGTAGACCTTGTCGCTCCGGGCCTTCTCCACGTTCAGCATCTTGCCCCACAGGGGGAGGATGGCCTGATACCGGGAATCCCGTCCGCCCTTGGCGGAGCCGCCTGCGGAGTCGCCCTCCACGATATAGATTTCAGTGAGCTTGGGGTCCCGCTCATTGCAGTCGCTGAGCTTGCCGGGCAGCGTCGCCCCGTCCAGGGCGTTCTTCCGGCGGACGTTCTCCCTGGCCTTCCGGGCGGCCTCTCTGGCCCGGGCGGCGGTCATGGCCTTGTCGATGATGGCCCGGCCCACGGCGGGGTGCAGCTCCAGATACTCGTCCAGCTTTTTGGACACCACGTTGTTCACCAGCGTCCGAATCTCGCTGTTGCCCAGCTTGGCCTTGGTCTGGCCCTCAAACTGGGCCTCCGTCAGCTTCACGGAAATCACGCAGGTCAGGCCCTCCCGGCAGTCGTCGCCGGAGACCTTTTCATCGTCCTTCAGCAGTTTGGCCTTCTTGCCGTAGGCGTTGATGGCCTGGGTCAGGGCGGTCTTAAAGCCCGTCTCGTGCATGCCGCCCTCCGGGGTGTGGATGTTATTGGCGAAGGAGAGGATCAGCTCGTTGTAGGAGTCGGTGTACTGCATGGCCACCTCGCACATGCTGTCCTCCTGCTCCCCGGCCATGTAGATGACCTCGGGGTAAATCGGCTCCTTGTTCTGGTTGATGAACTCCACGAAGGAGCGGATGCCCCCCTCGTAGCACATGGTCTCGCTCTGCTCCTGCCCCTCCCGCTCATCGGTGAGGACAATGGTGACGCCGCCGTTCAGAAACGCCTGCTCCCGCATACGGGTGTGCAGCGTCTCCCAGTTGTACACCAGGTCGTCAAACATCTCCGGGTCGGGCTGGAAGGTGACGGTGGTGCCGGTGCGGTTGGTTTTGCCCACCACGGTCATCTCCTGGGTCACATTGCCCCGGGCGAAGCGCATCTCGTAAATCTGCCCGCCCTTGTGTACCTGGACCTGCATCCAGGCGCTGAGGGCGTTCACCACGCTGGCGCCCACGCCGTGGAGGCCGCCGGACACCTTGTAGCCGCCGCCGCCGAACTTGCCCCCGGCGTGGAGGATGGTATACACCACCTCCATGGCGGGCCGGCCGGTCTGGGCCTGGATGTCCACGGGGACGCCCCGGCCGTTGTCCTCCACGGTGACGGAGTTGCCGTTGTGGATGGTGACTTTGATTTTGTCGCAGTAGCCCGCCAGGGCCTCGTCGATGGCGTTGTCCACGATCTCATAGACCAGATGGTGGAGGCCGCTGGTGGAGGTGGAGCCGATATACATGCCCGGCCGCTTCCGGACGGCCTCCAGCCCCTCCAGCACCTGGATCTCCGAGGCGTCATATTCGTTGTCCGCGGCCACGGCTGTGCCGCGCTCTAATAATTCTTCTGCCATAGTGTTGTTCCTTTCCCGTGGGCCGGCGAAAAAATCCGACCCCATAGCGCAATGCTCTCTATCTGAAAACGCATGGGTGATGCGTGTGTTGTCTTTTATAACCTGCCCAGCCGGGCGGCGATGGTCTGGCTGTTCAGGGTGGAGATATACACCCGCTGCTCGTGGCGGTTCCGCCCGGCGCAGACCAGAAAGCTCTTGGGGATCTCCTCAATGTTGGTATAGGTCACCTGCCCCGCCTGCTCCGCCCGGCGGAGGTAGGCCCGGGTGCGGTGGGACTGGGAGGTGTTGTCCAGGTCAAAGACGGCAAGGATGTCTTTGTCGTTGAGGAGGATGTTGTTGCCGATGTTCAGGTACATGGGAGGCTCCTTTGGTGGTGCTTCATGCGGAGTGGCGGGGGTTTCTTCCTTAGATAAGGATTGATAAAGGAAATAGGTTCTTTCCCTCCGGGCGGGCCTGGCTACCGCCTGCTAATCATTTACGGTATTCTCCTCGGTCAGTGACCCTCGCCAGCATAGCTGGCATCGGTTTCCGGCTAAAAATGTGCCACTGGCACATTTTTGGACGCCGTAAATTACTCCGCCAAGAAATGGGGGAAAGAAGGCGGCTCAGGAGGGGCCGCTGTGCGTCCCCTCCTAAGGACCTCCCCTGTATCCCACCGGGCTTCGCGCCGTCCAATCTATGTGTGGTCTATCAGGCAACAGACGAAGTAACTTTCAGGTGGTGAGACTGCCGCCGATGGCGGCTGGCGGGGATTGCCGCCCACGTTCCCGCCTTACGGCGGAACGGGCGTCAATTCTGTTGCCCGTTGGTCGTGGAAATCTGACTGTTCCGCCACGTTTTCCTCTCGACGGAACGCTGTGCTTTCCCTGACTCAGTAGGGGCGCACACTGTGCGCCCGCCTGTTCGCGCCTTTAAACGGCTTTCAGGCGGGAAATTTGCCGTTCCTGACAGTACATATTGTATAGATTTAAGCTGAAATTACTATTTGCAATCGTTTTTGTAGGGGCAGCCCTCGGCCGCCCGGGGTAAGCAGGCGGTTTCTTCGGGCGGCCAAGGGCCGCCCCTACAGGCGTATCGTGACAATTTGGGTGGATGAGTCCCTATCCGCCCTTCCGTATCTCCAGCGTCTCCCCGGCCTGCAAGGCCCCCAGCCGCTCCCGCTCACAGCAGGTAATGAACACCTGCCCGCCGGTGATGTGGTTCAGGACGAACTCCTGCCGCCGGGGGTCCAGCTCGCTGAGGACGTCGTCCAGCAGCAGCACCGGATACTCCCCGTCCTGCTCCCGGAACAGCTCCCGCTCCGCCAGCTCCAGGCTCAGGGCGGCGGTGCGGGTCTGGCCCTGGCTGGCGTAGCTCCGGCACAGCTGGCCGTTGATGGTGAACACCATGTCGTCCTTGTGGGGGCCGGAGAGGCAGGTTCCGCTTTCAATTTCGGCTGTGCGGTGGGACGCCATGTGGTCCATCAGCTGGACGTAAATCGTCTGGGGAGAGGCCAGGGGGTCGGTGACGGTTTTCACGGTCTGGTAGTCCAGCCGCAGCTCCTCCGCCCCGCCGGAAAACTCCCGGTGGATGGCGGGGGCGAACTGGTTCATCCGCCGGAGGAAGTGGGCCCGATAGTGGACAATGATGGCCCCGGTCTGGCACATCCGCAGGTTGAAGTCGTCCAGAGGCCCCAGCAGGTCGGGCTTGTCGTGCCAGTCCTTCAAAATGCGGGTCTTTTGCTCGTGGAGGCGTTTGTACTCCGCCAGGGCCGCGGCGTACCGGGGCCGCATCTGGCAGATGGCGTCGTCCAGGAACCGCCGCCGCTCCGCCGCCCCGGAACGGATCAGGTTCAGATCCTCCGGGCAGAACAGCACGGTGTTCAGGATACCGGCCAGGCCGCCGGCGGTTTTCACCGTCACCCCGTTGGAGCGGAGCTGCCGCCGCCCGTTCCGGTTCAGTTTGGCCTCCAGGTGGAAGTCCCGGTTCCGGCTCTCCAGCCGGGCATCGATGGCGGCGGAGGGGGCGTCGAACTGAATCATCTCCCGGTCGTACCTGGCCCGGTGGCTCCGGCAGGCGGAGAGGTAGGCGATGGCCTCCAGCAGGGTGGTCTTGCCCTGGGCGTTGTCCCCCCAGATCACGTTGATGCCGGGGCAGAAGGCGGCGGAAAATTGGTCAAAGCTCCGGAACCGCTCCAGCTGCAGCGCTTTCACATACATAGGGCTGTTATTCCACCCGAATCAGGGTGTCCGCCAGCCAGACGGTGTCCCCGGGGCGAATCTTTTTGTGGCGCATGGTGCAGGTTTCGCCGTTGAGCTGCACCTCGCCCCCCTGGATGCGGATTTTGGCTTCCCCGCCGGACCCCACCAGGGCGGCCAGCTTCAGCAGGGCGTCCAGGTTGATATAGTCGGTGGTGATTTTGATGGTTTCGGTGTTCATGGGATGCTCCTTTGGTGATTTGCCATACGCTGGCAGCGTTTTTTGCCCTCCCGGCGGGGCGCTCGTTCCTTAGATAAGGAATGTTAAAGGAATTACGTTGTTTCCCTCCGGGGGCCCCATTTCTCGCTCCGCCGAGAAATGGGGGAAAGAGGGCGGCTCAAGAGTGGGGCCTGTGGCCCCCCTCTTAAGAATCTCCCCGTATCAGGCAACCGGCTTGCGCCTTGTCTCTCAATCAGGTGGTCTGTCAGGCAACAGACGATGGAACCTGCCACGCACCAAAGCTGCCGCCGATGGCGGCTGGCGGGGATTGCCGTTCTGCCCTGCCAAGGGCGGGCAGAACGAGCAATTTTGTCATCCAACGATGGATAACATCTGCCTGAACCGCAAGGTCACAGCCTCTGATGGAAAAAATGTGATAATCGATTGCTTTTTGTATTAGGAATGATAACGTACCCTTACAGTCAGATTTCAGCGACCAAAGGGCAATAAAATTGCACGTTCCGCCCGCCCCCGGCAGGGCGGAACGGCAATCGTTGCCAGCCGCCATCGGCGGCAGTCTCACCAGTTAGAAGTTACTTCGTCTCTGACGGGATAGACCACCTATAGGCTGGACAGCGCGAAGCCCCAGCGGGATAGGAGGAGGGTTCTTAGGGAGGAGCGAGGCCCCGAG
>JAJQBL010000078.1:0-21007 GCA_021203325.1 Clostridiales bacterium
CTGGGGGGCGCGGTCATGTTAAAACGCGCCCGGGGGGGGCGGGGGGGCGGGGGCGGCTCCGGCTGTCAGGCCCTGCTCCGGGCGGCCTCCGCCGGCATCACCGCCGCCGGGGGAGACGTGTTCCTCCACGACGGCACCACCGCCCTGGCTGCGGCCTGGTTTGCCCGGTCCGCCGCCGTCCCCGTCTCCCTGTTTCTGGAGCAGCGGGGGGAGGACGTCCGGCTGCACTGTCTGGACGGCGACGGCCTGCCCTTCTCCCGTGCCCGGCAGCGGCGGCTGGAGTAGGGGCTGCTGCGGGAGGCGGTGTACCGGGCCGCGCCGGGGCAGATCGGCACCGAGCGGGTGACGGGCGGGGTGGACCGCAGCTGGCTCACCGACGCCGCCCGGTCGGTGGCCGCCGCTCCCCTGCCGAAGGTGACGGTCATCGTCTCCCACAACGGGCTGGAAAACCGCCTTCTGGCGGAGGGGCTGACCCTGCTGGGGGTGACGGTGGAGCACAAGGAGCGCAGGGGCATCCCCGTGTTCCGCCTCAGCACCGAGGGCACCCTCTCCGCCGCAGACGAGCAGGGCCAGCCCATCGGCGGGGAGCAGCTCCTGCTGCTGGTATTGGCCATCCTGATGGAACGGGGGGAGCGCACCCTGGCCGTCCCCTCTGCCGCCCCCGCCTCGGCGGAGAAGCTGGCGGAGCAGTTCGGCGGCAAGCTGTACCGGCTGGCCCGGGACGGCTGCGCCGGGCGGGACTGCTACGCCGCCCACCCCGCCCTGTGGGACGGGGTCTATGCCGCCTGCCTGATTTGCAGCCACATGGGCCGCACCGGCCAGGGGCTGAACCGGCTGGTGGCCACCCTGCCCCCCTGCGCCGTCTGCCGGACGGAGGTGCGGCTGGAGCACAGCCGGGGGGAGCTGATGCGGGCCCTGGGGGAGAAGTACCCCAATGCGGAGCATATGCCAGACGGCCTGCGCTTCGCCGTGGGCAGCGGCAGCGTGTGGATCACCCCCCTGATCCGGGCCTCCGCCCTGGGCATCGCCGCCGAAGCCGCCGACTCCGAGATGGCGGAAGAGCTGTGCGCCCTGGTGCGGGAGCAGACGAAGGAGCTGGACGGGAAGGGATGAGCGGGGGCCCCGTCTCCCAGCGAAAAAACGCGGCGGCGCATCCGGTTGGATGCGCTGCCGTAATAATTTGGTTCAGTTATGGGAGAATGCCTTACAGCCGGGCCTTCAGGGAAGCCCCCAGCTCCTCATAGCCGGGCTTGCCCAGCAGGCCGAACATATTCTTCTTGTAGGCCTCCACGCCGGGCTGGTTGAAGGGGTTGACCCCCAGCACATAGCCGGAGATGCCGCAGGACAGCTCGAAGAAGTAGATCAGCGCGCCGGTGTTGTAGGCGTCGATGGTCTCCACGTTCACCACGATGTTGGGAACGCCGCCGTCCACATGGGCCAGACGGGTGCCCAGCATGGCCTGGTCGCAGACAAATTTCAGATTCTTGCCGGCCAGGAAGTTCAGGCCGTCCACATTGTCGGCGTCCTCGCCGATGACCACCTCGCCGTGGGGCTTCTCAAAGTTCACCATGGTCTCGAACATGATGCGGGAGCCCTGCTGGATGAACTGACCCATGGAGTGCAGGTCGGCGGTGAACTCCACAGAGGCGGGGAAGATGCCCTTCAGCTCCTTGCCCTCGCTCTCGCCATAGAGCTGCTTCCACCACTCGGTCATGAACCGGAAGGAGGGCTCATAGCTGCCCAGAATCTCCACGCTCTTGCCCGCCTCGTACAGGGCGTTCCGGGCGGCGACGTACTGGAAGACGGGGTTGTCCATGCTCTTGACGGAGAAGGCCTTCCGGGCGTCCGCCGCACCCTGCATCAGGGCCTCGATGTCGATGCCCGCCACGGCGATGGGCAGCAGGCCCACGGCGGTCAGCACGGAGAAGCGGCCGCCCACGTCGTCGGGCACCACGAACTCCTCATAGCCCTCCACGTCGGCCAGACCCTTCAGCGCGCCGCGGGCCTTGTCGGTGGTGGCATAGATGCGCTTGGCGGCCTCCTCCTTGCCGTACTTGGCCTCCAGCGCCGCCTTGAAGATACGGAAGGAGACGGCGGGCTCGGTGGTGGTGCCGGACTTGGAGATGATGTTGATGGAGAAGTCCCGGTCGCCGATGAGCTCCAGGGTCTCCAGCACAGCGTCGGTGGACAGGGTATTGCCCGCGAAGAAGATGTCCGGGGTGTCCTTCTTTTTCAGGTTGTAGTTGGGGCTTTTGATCAGCTCCACCACAGCGCGGGCGCCCAGGTAGGAGCCGCCGATGCCGATGACCACCAGGGCCTGGGAGTCGGACTGAATCTTCTTCGCCGCCTTCTGGATGCGGGCAAACTCCTCTTTGTCATAGTCCTCCGGCAGGTTGAGCCAGCCCAAAAAGTCGTTGCCGGCGCCGCTGCCGCTATGCAGGGTGTCATAGGCGGCGTTCAGCCGGGGCTCCATGGCGGCCACGGTCTCCTGGGGGACGGCACTGTAAATGGATGAAATATCAACGTTGACCATGAGAAATAACCTCCGTTTGATAAGAGTGTGCAGAGTTGTTTTGTATCCCTCTTATCATAACACAGTCCGGCGGCCTTGGCAAGAAATGAAAGCAGGATTCTTTTGCATTTCTACAGGATTTTTTTCCTGTCCGGAGGGCGGGCCGGGGAGGTCGGGAATTTCCCGGAAAATGCGAAGAAAACGTGAAAAAAGTGCTTGCATTCCCCAGGCGTTTGTGCTATCATAATAAACACGTCTGAATGATTCTTCCCGCGAAAGCGGGGTTCTATGGAAAGGAAGCCTCCTGTTATGACTACTCCTCAGCTTGTTATCAGCATCATCATTGCGATTGCCGCCGTGTTCCTGATTTGCGTGGTTCTCCTGCAGTCCGGCAAGAACTCTGGCGTCAACAGCGCCATCTCCGGCGGCGCGGACACCTTCCTGTCCGAGAACCAGGGCAACACCTGGGACCATCGCCTGGCGAAGATCACCCGTGTCGTGGCGGGTGTGTTTTTGGTTGCCGTGCTGGTGCTGAATCTGGTGTGACCTGCGTCAAAAAACTTTACTCCCGCTGCAGCGCGCTGCTGCAGCGGGAGTTTTTTTCGTTTTCCGGCCGGGCCGGTCCTCAGATCCGGGTGACGACGATTTTGGCCGGGTCAACCTCCCTGGGCTGGGCGGGGGCAGTGGGGTGGCCCACCGCCAGGGCGGAGATGATGTGGAAGCCCACCGGGAGCTGTAACAGAGCGGAAGCCTGGGCGCTGTCCTGGAGGATGTTGCAGACGCCGAACAGGTAGACGCTGCCCAGCCCCTGGTCGGTGGCGGCCAGGGCCATATGCTCCACGGCGCAGGCGGCGTTGGCCCCCTGGAGGGCAGGGTTGTCGCTGCTGTCACAGGCGACGAAGATGACGGTGGGGGCGTGGTAGGTGGGGTAGGAGGCCTCGTTGCCAACGGTAACGGCAAAGCTGCTGTTCAGGGCGTCCAGCACAGCTTTGTCCTGGACGACGACGAAGCGCAGCTTGTCAAAGCGGCCCTTGGCGGCGGGGGTTTGCAGTCCGGCGTTCAGGACGGCGGTGAGCTCCTCCTCGGAGAGCTGTTGGTCGGTGTAGCTGCGGCAGGAGCGCCGCAGGGCGAATACGTTGGTCAGTTCCATGATGTCAGGCTCCTTTCAGTGGTGGTGATGGCTGCGGCCCGGCGGGGCCGCGGGGCATTGATTCAAAGGTCACCCAGTTCGGCCCTGGCGAAGTCCAGCGCCGCGGCGATCACTTTGTCCATGTCATAATACTGGTACTCTCCCAGACGGCCGCCGAAGTGTACCCCCGTTTCCTGCCGGGCCAGGGCCTTGTACTGCCGATAGAGGGCCTGGTTCTTCTCGTCGTTGACGGGGTAGTAGGGCTCGTCCCCCGGCTTCCACTCGGCGGAGTATTCCCGGGAAATGACGGTCTTGGGCTGGGTGCCGAACTCGAAGTGCTTGTGCTCGATGAGCCGGGTGAAGGGGGTCTCCCGGTCAGTGTAGTTCACTACGGCCACACCCTGATAGTTCTCAATGTCCAAAGTCTCCGTCTCGAAGCGGACGGAGCGGTACTCCAGATAGCCCAGGCGATAGCCGAAGTAGGCGTCGATGGGGCCGGTGTAGACCACTTTGTCCGCCAGGGCGTCCAGCGCCCCCTTCTGTTCCAGATAGTCGGTGTTCAGGCGGATGTCCGCCCCCTCCAGCATCCGGGCCACCATGGCGGTGTAGCCCCCCATGGGGATGCCCTGGAAGCGGTCCTTGAAGTAGTTGTTGTCGTAGGTCATACGCACCGGCAGGCGGCGGATAATGAAGGCGGGGAGATCCTTGCAGTCCCGGCCCCACTGCTTTTCGGTGTAGCCCTTCACCAGCTTTTCAAAGATGTCCCGGCCCACCAGGCGGATGGCCTGTTCCTCCAGGTTTTGGGGCTCGCCGGTGACCTCACCCCGCTGCCGGTCCAGAATGGCCTGGGCCTCCTGAGGGGTGGAGATGCCCCACATCTTGGAGAAGGTGTTCATGTTGAAGGGCATATTGTAGATTTCCCCGTGATAGTTGGCGATGGGGGAGTTGATGTAGTTGTTGAACTCGGCAAAGCGGTTCACATAGTTCCAGACCTCTTTGTTGGAGGTGTGGAAGATGTGGGCGCCGTACCGGTGCACCTGGATGCCCTCCACCTCCTCGGTGTAGATGTTGCCAGCGATGTTGCCCCGGCGGTCCACCACCAGACAGCGCTTCCCCCGGGCCATGGCCTCATGGGCGAACACCGCGCCGTACAGCCCGGCGCCGACGATGAGATAATCATATTGCTTCATTGTGTAAAACCTGATTTCCTTTTAGATTGTTACCCCTCTATTTTAAAGGACTTTGACGGAAAAAGCAACCCGTTTTCCGGGGAATGAGGGGAATTTCAGGGGGTTCCCGGTTCCCGGCGGGGATGTACGGGGTCGGGGCGGCAACAGCCGGTTCAGTGCGCGGGGTTCATGCCATACCGCGGAGATACAAAAGGCAATCATAACCTGTATTTATACAAAATGTATTCAGGAAACGGCTGTGTTTGCCGCAAACGGAGGTGCCGCAGAGGGCGAAAACGAGATTTTAAGGAGCCTCTGAAATCTGAGAAAACAAACCCCGCCGGACCGGAGCGCGCAGCTCCGGCCCGGCGGGGGGTGTTCAGACCTCCATGATGACGGGAAGAATCATGGGGTTCCGCTTTGTTTTCTTGTACAGGAAGCTGGACAGCTCCCCCTTGACGGCACCCTTGATGTTGGTCCAGTCGGTCATGTGCCGGTATTCGCACTCGGTCAGCACCCGGGTGGCCAGGGTCTCCAGCTCCTCAATCAGCTCCTCCGACTCCTTCACATAGACGAAGCCCCTTGTGATGATTTCCGGCCCGGAAATCAGGCTGCCGTCGGTGTGGGACATGGTCATGACCACCACGATGACGCCGTCCTCGGCCAGACGCTTCCGGTCCCGCAGCACCACGCTGCCCACGTCGCCGACGCCGTAGCCGTCCACCAGCACCTTGCCGGAGGGGACGGTGCCGGTGACCTTGCAGCTGTCCTTCGTCAGCTCGATGACCTTGCCGATCTCCGTGATGACGATGTTTTTGGGACTCATGCCCATGCTCTGGGCCAGCTTGGAGTGGGTTTGCAGCATCCGCTGCTCCCCGTGGACGGGGATGAAGAATTTGGGCCGCACCAGGGCGTGGAGGATGCGCAGCTCCTGCTGGCAGGCGTGGCCGGAGACGTGGAGGTTGTTGCTGCGCTCGTTCACCACCTCGGCCCCCTTGCGGTACAGCTCGTTGATGACGGCGCCGATGGCGTTCTCGTTCCCCGGAATGGTGGAGGCGGAGAGGATGATGCGGTCCCCGGGCTGAATCTCGATCTGACGGTGGGTGGAGAAGGCGATGCGGGTCAGGGCGGACATGGTCTCCCCCTGGCTGCCGGTGGTGATGATGCAGATTTGCCGCTTGGGCAGGCTTTTGATCTGGGCCAGGTCCACGATGGTGCCCTCGGGAATCTTCATATAGCCCAGCTCGGTGGACACCCGGAGGGCGTTCTCCATGCTGCGGCCGGAGACGGCCACCTTCCGCCCGTACCGGGCGGCCACGTTGATGATCTGCTGGATACGGTCCACGTTGGAGGAGAAGGTGGTGACGATGATTCGCTCCTCACAGCCCCGGAACAGGGCGTCGAAGCTGTCCCCCACGCTGCGCTCGCTCCTGGTGAAACCGGGCCGCTCCACATTGGTGGAGTCGCACAGCAGGGCCAGCACGCCCTTCTCCCCCAGCTCGCCGAAGCGGGTCAGGTCTATCATGCCGCCGGAGATGGGGGTGGGGTCGATTTTCCAGTCGCCGGTGTGGATGCAGGTACCCACCGGGCAGGTGATGGCGAAGGCCACCGCGTCGGAGATGGAGTGGTTCACATGGATGAACTCCACCGTGAACCGGCCCACGGGAATCACGTCCCCGGCCTGACATACCCGCATATCCGCCTTCAGGTTGTGCTCCTCCAGCTTGAGCTGCACCAGCCCCAGGGTCATCTTGGTGCCGTAGATGGGGGCATGGATGTCCCGCAGAACGTAGGGCAGGGCGCCGATGTGGTCCTCATGGCCGTGGGTCAGGAAGATGCCCCGGATGCGGGCCTGATTCTTCATCAGGTAGCTGACGTCGGGGATGACCACATCAATGCCGTACATATCGTTGTCCGGGAAGCCCATGCCCACGTCCACCACGATGATGTCGTTGCCGTACTCATAGACGGTCATGTTTTTTCCGATTTCATCCAGGCCGCCCAGGGGGATAATTTTCAATTTTTCTGCCATGTTGACGTAAGAAACTCCTTTCGAGGGCAGACTTGCCCTCTTCCAATTTTTCATTTGCTGATTCAGGTTGTGTTTAGTTCAGTAGAGGAAGGAGCATCCCCCGCCCTGCCGTCACCGGCAGCCCGCCCCGCTGGCCCGGAGGTGAAACCCCGTCTCGTTTCACCGTCTCTCAGGCCGGGGGCGGGCTGCCTTCCCTGTGGGTCGGGGCGGGCGCTCGCTTCAAATCCTGCATCCATTCGGCGCCGCTCCGCCGGGCCGAACTTCTGATAGGATTAGTATATCATAAAAACCGGCCAAAGTATACCACCAATGCATCGGGAAAATAGGAAGAAAGTGGGAATTGCTTTGGGAGCCCCCATGGTAAAAACGCCCAAATCGGGGGATTTTCCTTTGCTTCGGGAGAAAGTGCGGCCTTTTTGCCGGCCGGTCATCGCCTGCCTGAACCGCTTCGCCCGTTACCCTTTCGGTGTGCTGAATTAAAACGAAGTCACGCTTAAAATAAGCAGAAATAACAAAAAATGAATTGCAAATAACCGGTTTCCATGGTACAATTATACCGGAATTAGGGGGGAAGGTGAAATGGTTCGTATTGCGGTTTTGGAAGACAACGCACAGTGTAAAAAAAGCCTCCAGTCGTACCTGAAAAAGTACGCGGAGGAAAATCAGGCGCAGTTTGATGTGACCTGTTATGACAACGGCATGGACTTTGTGTGCCGGGAGGATGAGAAGCAGTTCGACCTGATTTTTATGGACATCTCCATGCCCTATATGAACGGCATGGAGGTCGCCCGCAAAATGCGGGCCGATGGGGACGATACCTTCCTGATTTTCATCACCAGTCTGGCGCAGTACACCATTCAGGGCTATGAAGTGGACGCGCTGGACTTTATGGTCAAGCCCGTGGGCTACTTCAACTTTTCCCTGAAGCTGCGCAAGGCGCTGCAAAAGCTGGCGGTGAAACAGGTCCGCCCCAAAATCCCCATTCAGACCAGAGACGGTGTGCAGATGATTGAGCTGGATCAAATCAGCTATATCGAGGTCCGGCAGCACAACCTGATTCTGTACACTGACCTGGGCGAGCTGACCATCCGCGGCACCCTGAAGGAGATGGAGGAGCAGCTCTCCGGCTACGGCTTTGCCCGATGCAGCAACAGTTATCTGGTGAATCTGAACCGGGTCGTATCCATCGCCAACGGACAGGCCAAAATCCAGGACGGTTCGGAGGACGGCGTCTGGCTGACCATCAGCAGGCGCTGCAAATCGGCCTTTGAATCGTCCCTGGTCACGTATCTGGGGAAGGGGGGTAGCGCGTCATGTTAGATTACCCGGAGTTGATCTACGATTATATCCTTTGTATTGCAGCCGGCTGTCTCTTTGCCCTTTATCGCCCCAGAAGGAAGCGGTTTGGCCTGCGGCTGGGCGTCGGCGCCGGGCTCACGCTGGCGTGTGTCGCGCTGGTGGTGTACCTGACGCGCCTGGTGCCGGAGGGGAGCCTGCTGTCCTACCTCCGCTTCGCCAGCATCCTGTCGGTTGCCCTTGCCGCCGCCGTCGTCTATGGCGGCTGGGAGGTCAGCCCGGGGAGGCTGCTGTTCTGCGCTGCCTGCGGGTGCGCTTTGCAGAATATGGGCAGCAATCTTCGCACGCTGGTTGCGGAATATGTCACCAGCGACAGGATCGTGCGGGAGCTGGTGCCGATGTTCATCGTCTTTGTCGCAGGCTATTACCTCTGGATACGGCGCACCAAAAAGGCCACTGCGGAGCCATCTGTGCAAACCGGGGTCGTCGGCCTGATCTCCGCGTTGTTTGTCTGCATCATCCTCCCCTCCCGGATGTACAAGTTTGACCTGGAAACCACGGCGATGGGCGTCCGGCAAATCGTGAATTTTCAGTCCCTGTTCCTCTGCATCCTCATCATCGAGACCCAGCTGGACGCGGTGGAAAACCGCAGCATCCTGAAGGACAACCAGCACCTGACGCTGATGCTCCAGGAGCGGGAGGATAAGTTCCGGGACGCCCAGGTCACCATGGAGCAGATCAACAACAAGTGCCACGACCTGAAGCACTATCTGATCTCCCATCCGGATCAGGGCCCCCTGGACGCGGAGATGAAGGAGGACATTCAGGCGGCCCTGACCTCCGTGGAGGCCCAGTTCCACACCGGCTGCGAGCCCCTGGACCTGGTGCTGTGGGAAAAAAGCCGCCTGTTCTCCAAGTACGGCATCCTCTTTGAGTGTATGTCAGACGGCAGCGTCCTCTCCGGCATGCGCGCCATCGACGTTTACGCGATTTTTGAGAACGTCCTGCAAAACGCCATCGAAGCCTCGGAACAGTGTGACCCGGACGAGCGGGTCATCAGCATGACCGTCTGCGGGAAAAACCGGTTCGCCCTGATTCATGTGGAGAACCACTATGTCACCCCCGTGGAGCTGCGGGACGGCCTGCCCGTCACCTCCAAGCAAAACAGGGAGGAGCACGGCTTTGGCGTGGCAAGCGTGCGGATGCTGGCCCAGAAGTACAACGGGATGATGTCCGTCTCTGTGGAGGACGATTTGTTCAACCTGGATATTGCGATTCCGCTGGAGAAGAGCGCTTAGCAACTTTCTGAAATTCAAATCAAAACTGTGCATTACTGTGCATTCTGCTTATGCAGGATGCACAGTTTTTTTGCCCTGGGGAGCCTGTTATGGGGCATACCATACGAAGTCTGACCGCTTATGCCCAAAAATTGACCACTTATGTCAGGTACTTGGCACGATATGCCTCCGTTTTTGCTCGTTACGCCAAAAATGCGCCAAAACAAAGGGAACCTGCTAAAATACAAACTGTCCTTGGAACAGCTGTTTTGGAGAAATTCAACACGAAGGAGCGAATGTAATGAAAAAAGAATTGACCCGCCTGATGTCTGCAATCCTCTGCTTGATGATGCTGTTTTCTTTGGCAGCCTGCTCTGGGGGGAGCAGTTCATCTTCTAACTCATCTTCCGACTCATCTGCCAGCTCTGCCGCCAGCTCGTCTGATGCATCCAGCCAGGCCGAGGCGGAGAGCACACCCACGAAGGACACCGACGAGGGCTATGTAGAGGAGCTGGACGGCTACACGGCTACCACGCATTGGGTCAAGGATGAGGACACCGGCACCAAAATCTTCGGCGTGTTCTACAAGCCGGATGACTTTGATGAAAGCAGCACCTATCCCACCATCATCCTGAGCCACGGCATCGGCGTGACCCACACCAGCTTTGACGACTACATCAGCTACTTCATGGATCTGGGTGTCGTCTGCTACGCCTATGACTTCCCCGGCGGTTCCGCCAACGGCAAGAGCCGCGGCGACCTGTCCGAAATGTCCGTGCTGACCGAGCAGAGCGACCTGCTGAAGGTCATTGACGACGTGCTGACCCAGAGCTTTGTGGACACCGGCAAGCTGGTCCTCCTGGGCGAGAGCCAGGGCGGCGCCGTTACCGCCCTCACCGCGGACAGCGTCAGCGACAAAATCGTGGGCGAGATCCTGCTCTACCCCGCCCTCTGCATTGCCGACAACGCCAGAGCCGAGTACAGCAGCCTGGACGAAGTCCCCGACACCATCTCTGTGCGCGGCCTGTCCCTGGGCAAGGTCTACTATGAGGACATCTGGGACATGGATATGATTGCAGAGGCCACCACCTACACCGGCCCCGTCCTGATCATGCACGGCACCGCCGATGAGTCCGTCCCCTATGAATATTCCGAGCAGGCTGCGGAGCAGTTTGCCAACGCCACCCTGGTGACCATCCCCGATGCGGGCCACGGCTTCACCGCTGACGAGATCGCAGAGTATTTCCCGGAGATCCAGCAGTTCCTGGAGAACCTGGGCGTCATCTGATTCATTTTATTCATTGTATTTTACGCACTTCGCTGCGTGAAAAAATAAAAAACTGGAGGAAATGCAAAATGAAAAACATCAAGAAGTTCCTGGCCGTACCCACCGCGGCAGCCCTGCTCATGTCCTGCCTGACCGGCTGCGGCGGCGGCGGCAGCACCACCCTGCGCCTGGAGGCTGAGGACGCCGACCTGTCTAATTGCCAGGCCCAGGAGGACCCCTATGAGTACGAGCGTTATCTGCTGACCGACGAAGGCGATGAGTATGCCAAGAGCATCTTCGGCGCCGAGGCCAGCGGCGAGGGCCTGGTGAACTACAGCGGCATCACCCGTGACCAGGTGGAGTCCTGGGTCGCTGACCTGGTCCTCTCCGACGACTCCTGCAGCAACGGCCAGTACCTCCGTCAGTGGGGCGAAGTGGGCGGCAACACGGTCGTCTTCACCTTCGAGTCCAAGAAGGACACCACCGGCACCATCACCTTCAGCATGGCCAGCGATGAGTACAACTGGAACTCTCTGGAGACTTCCGACAAGGAGAACCTGGATCAGGCCATCTACATCAGCGTCAACGGCACTCTGCTGGACCTGTCCGGCATCGTGCTGACCGGCAGCTTTGACGACGTCACCGAGACCGCCTTCCAGGATGTGGTGTTTGAGGACGTGAGCATCGTGAAAGGCACCAACACCATCGAGCTGACCGTCATGTCCTACGAGGAGGAGTACTCCTACGATACCTATGACAGCGGCGAAATCGTCACCGTCACCGAGACCCGTGAAGTGACCAACGGCGCCCCCAACATCGACTACGTTGAGATCACTGCCGACGCAACCCTGTCCTGACACTCCCTGAACAGTGCGGCGCAGACGGTTTCAGCCTGCGCCGCACGCTGTCCATAATCTATGAATGACACAAGGAGGTTTACGATGAAACAGAAAAAAGAAGCCAAAAAAGAAAAGACCGCTAAGCCCCGCAAAAAGGGCCTGGTGCCGAAGATCTTACTTGGCGTATTCTCCGTATTGATGGCCGCGATCATGGTGGCCGGCAACACCGTCCTGCCCACCTTTAAGAATGTGGTGGACGTGTACATGGGCTGGAACGTGTCCAGCGTGGTGGATGACGACAGCGCCACCACCGCCGAGGCCATCGTCCGGGAGGATGACTGGGATCAGGACGCGGCCGAAGCCACCGCCCTGAGCGTGGCTCAGGAGGGCCTGATCCTGCTGAAAAATGACAACGACACCCTGCCCCTGAGCGTGGACGGCGGCCAGAACAAGCTGAATGTGTTCGGCACCGCCACCGTCGAGACCTTCGGCGGCTCCGGCTCCGGCGCTGCCAGCAGCGCCGCAACGGTGAGCCTGCCTGACGGCCTGCGGGAGGCCGGCTTTGAGCTGAACGAGGATCTGATCGACCTCTACACCACCTACAGCCAGACCGGCGAGATTGCCCTCTCCGGCGCATCCGCAGATACGGAGAGCTCCAGCACCTATATGACGGGGACCACCGGCGACAGCAACTTTGAGGTCTCCTACTACACCTCCGTGACCAGCTCCTCCGGGCAGACCCTGCTGGATGCCGCTGTGGAATTCTCCGACATTGCCGTCATGGTGGTCGGCCGCACCGGCTCTGAGGAAGTGGATATGACCATTAACGACCTGCAGCTGAGCCAGAACGAGAAGGACCTGCTGAACATGCTGGAGGAGAATTTTGAAACCGTCATCGTTCTGCTCATCGCCTCCAACGCCATGGAGCTGGGCGAGCTGGACGCGGACACCGTGGACGCGGTGATCTGGCTGGCCTGCCCCGGTCAGACCGGCAACCTGGCCTTTGGTCAGGCCCTGAGCGGCGAGCTGAACCCCTCCGGCAGAACCGCGGACACCTGGGCCTATGACCTGATGTCTGCCCCCTCCTTCGTCTGGTTTGGCCCCAAGGACACCAGCGGCGACAACCCCCAGACCTGGAAGTACTCCAACATCGACATGGGCGTGCAGAACCTCAGCGAGGGCATCTATGTGGGCTATCGCTGGTATGAGACCGCCTACGCCGAAGGCATCACCGTGACCTATGACTACGAGGACGACTACGTTGAGGCCACCACCGTCACCTTCGATTTCAGCGACTATGAATCCATCGTCCAGTATCCCTTCGGCTACGGCCTGAGCTATACCACCTTCGACTGGGAGATGGTCAGCTGCGGTGAGGCGGACGGCGTGATCACCGTCGAGGTGGAAGTCACCAACACCGGCAGCGTCGCCGGTAAGGACGTCGTTGAGCTGTACTATTCCGCACCTTATTATAATGGCGGCCTGGAAAAGGCGGCTGTGGTGCTGGGCGCCTTCGGGAAGACCTCTGAGCTGGAGCCCGGCGAATCCGAGACCCTGCCCCTGACCCTGGATGTGGAGGATATGGCCTCCTATGACTACCAGGAGAACGAGGCTTACATTCTGGACGAGGGCGATTACATCATCTCCCTGCGCACCGACAGCCACACCGTCAAGACCGACGCCTCCGGCAATGAGCTGACCTACACCTACACCGCCGAGTACACGGTGTACGACACCGACTCCACTACCGGCTATGAGATCTCCAACCAGTTCTCCGACGCCGAGGGCACCATCACCTACCTGTCCCGGGCAGACGGCTTCGCCAACTTCAACGACGCCATTCATGTGCCCACGGATGAGGAGCTGATCGCCAACGATGAGGAGATCGCCGCTTATGAGGACACCACCTTCACCACCGGCGTCAGCGAGACCATTACCGAAACCGTGACCACGGAAGCCGAGAACGGCCTGGTGCTGGCCAACATGTACGGCCTGGACTATGACGATCCCCTGTGGGATGACTTCCTGGATCAGTTCACCTCCTCCGAGATGGTGAAGCTGGTCTCCGAGGGCGGCTACGGCACCACCAGTATCGCCCGCCTGGGCATCCCCGCCACGGTGAACAATGACGGCCCCCAGGCCATCAAGTCCACCTTCTCCGCCAGCGGCTATGTGGGCGTCGTCTACCCCTCCGAGGTCGTGCTGGCCTCCACCTGGAACACCGAAGTGGCCTATGAGATGGGCAGCATGGTGGCCTCCGAAGGCAACCACACCGGCGTCGCCGGCTGGTACGCCCCGGCCTTCAACATCCATCGCTCCCCCATGGGCGGCCGTAACTACGAGTACTTCTCCGAAGATCCCCTGCTCTCCGGCAAGATCGGCGCCAGCGAGGTCAAGGGCTGCACGGACGGCGGTCTGATGGTGTTCATCAAGCACTTTGCCGTCAACGGTCAGGAGACCAACCGGAAGTCCTCCTTCCTGTATGCCAACGAGCAGTCCATCCGCGAAATCTACCTGACTGCCTTTGAGATTGCCGTGAAGGAAGGCGGCGCCACCGGCGTCATGTCCGCCTTTAACCGCATCGGAACCGTCTGGTCCGGCGCCCGGGAGGGTCTGCTGACCGAGATTCTGAGAAACGAGTGGGGCTTCAGAGGCTGCGTGGTGACAGACTACGCGGAGAAGGAGTTCCAGGATGGTCCTCAGGGCATCCGCGCAGGCAATGACCTGTGGCTGCCCGGCCTGTCCCCCGCCGCAGATTTGAAGGCGGACCTGCAGACCAACCCCAACACCGCACTGTACTATCTGCGTCAGGCAACCCACAACATCTGCTATATGATTGCCAACAGTGAGATTGCCATGAACGGCCTGTCCGCGGAGACCACCTTCTCCGATGAGATCAGCGGCTCCGACATTGCCCGGCAGGTCATCAACATCGTGGGCGCGGCATATTTCGCGCTGCTGATTATCGGCATCGTTGTGCTCACCATCAGGGGCAAAAAGAAGGCCGCCAAAGTCGTGAAGGAAGGAGCGGAAAACCATGAAGAATAATCGGATTTCCCGTACATCCAAAGTCCTGGCCCTTTTGCTGGCCATTGCCATGACGCTGAGCGCCTGCGGCGGCGGCAGCAGCACCACGGACAGCGGCGACAGCTCCTCGGACAGCGGCGCGACCACCACCAGCGGCATTCCTGTGCTGGAAGGGCTGGAGGTCACCGTGGATGAGTCTGAGCCCATTTACACCAGAATGGCTGCCAACATGATCACCTACACCGCCGTCGCCACCCTTTCCGATGGCACGACCCAGGACGTGACGGACAACTGCACCGCCAGCGCGGACCTGTCTGAGGCAGGCGAGACCACCCTGTCCGTCCGCTACTCCCGCAACGGCACCGCCGTGACAGCGGAAGTCACCATCAATGTGCAGGAATCCATCTTTGTCAGCGACGCCGTGCCTGAGGAATATCAGGCCACGGACTGCCCCGAGCAGGGCACGGTGGAGCACATGACCTACACCACCTATGTCTATGACGCGGACGGCAACGCCGGTGAGGAGCAGGAGAACGAAGTGTATATCTACCTGCCCTACGGCTACGACCCCGAGGTCTCCTATAACATCCTGTACCTGATGCACGGCGGCGGCGAGAATGCCGGCTACTGGTTCGGTCAGGGCGACTACGCCGCCGGCGGCGAGCTGGATTCCACCGATGAGAACTTCACCCTGGCTGTGCTGGACAACGCCATCTACCTGGGCTACTGCGAGCCCATGATCGTGGTGACGCCCTGCATCCAGACCAGCACCGACAGCGGCGTGAACACCTACCTGAACTTCCGCTATGAGTTCAAGAACGACCTGGTCCCCGCCATCGAATCCGTCTACTCCACCTATGCCAACGGCGATGTGTCGGCCGAGAGCCTGATCGCCAGCCGCGACCACCGGGCCTATGACGGCCTGTCCATGGGCTCCATGACCGGCTTCTCCTCCATCCTGATGGACTGCCTGGACTATGTGAGCTATGTGGGCAACTTCTCCGGCAGCCAGGTGGATCTGGATGCGCTGGAAGCCTCCCTCACCGGCACCTATGACGAGTACCGGCTGAACTACTGGTACAACGGCAACGGCGACAACGACATGGCCCATGACGAACACCTGGAGATTTATAACCAGATGATCGTTGATCTGGCGGACCGTCTGACGGAGGGCGAGGATTACCTGAACGGCGACAACTGCATCTTCGTGGATAAGCCGGGCAAGGTTCACAGCTACGCCTCCTGGATCGTCGACCTCTACAATACCCTGGGCGTGTTCTTCTTCAAATAAGAAGGCTTCCCAACCGCCCGCTTTTTAGCCCACGTCCGATTCTGCTCCGGATACCTCCTGCCGGCGGCAGAAGAGGACAAAGGGCGCTTCCCAAAACAGATCCCCGACAGCGGCCGCTGTCGGGGATTTGTGACTGATCGGGACGGCACGGATGTGACAGGATGGCGTAAGCTGTTCCTCCTCTCCCGGCCGAACCCGCTTCGCCGGGCTTTGGCTGGGCGCTGTCGGGGAAACGCCGCCTGACGGCAGGAACACCCCCCGTTCCCACCGGGAATTTCCGTCAGTTCGAAAAAAACGGTTGTAAAATCGAGGGGGTTGTGGTATGCTTACAGATACAAACTTGCGCTAAGGAGCGAAAGAACTATGGCTGAAGAATGTACCCATGATTGCTCCAGCTGCTCTGCCAACTGCAGCAGCCGGGAAAATACAATTCCGAAGGAAAAACTGAACGCCCAGTCCTCCTGCAAACACGTCATCGCCGTCATGAGCGGCAAGGGCGGCGTGGGCAAGAGCATGGTCACGGCCTGCCTGGCCTCCGCCACGGCGAAGCTGGGCTACCGGGTGGCCGTGCTGGATGCGGACATCACCGGCCCCTCCATCCCCAAGTCCTTCGGCATCCATGAGCGGGCCATGGGGGACGAAAGCGGCATCCTCCCGGCGGTCAGCGCCGGCGGGGTCAAGGTGATGAGCCTGAACCTGCTGACGGAGCACGAGACCGACCCGGTGGTGTGGCGCGGCCCGGTGATTGCCGGGGTGGTGAAGCAGTTCTGGACGGATGTGTACTGGGGCAATGTGGACTATATGTTCGTGGATATGCCTCCCGGAACCGGGGACGTGCCCTTGACCGTGTTCCAGAGCCTGCCTGTGGACGGCATCCTCGTGGTCACCTCCCCTCAGGATCTGGTCAGCATGATCGTCACCAAGGCGGTGAACATGGCCCAGCTGATGAACGTGCCGGTGCTGGGGCTCATCGAGAACTTCTCCTACTATCAGTGCCCGGACTGCGGCGCGAAGCATGAGATCTTCGGCAAGAGCCATGTGGCGGAGGTGGCCGCGGCCTGCCATCTGCCGGTGCTGGCTCAGCTGCCCATCGACCCGGCCATTGCCGCCGCCGTGGACGCCGGTCAGGTGGAGGCCCTGGCGGACAGCGGCCTGACCAACACCGCCATGCTGATCACCGCGCTGATGAAATAAGGCTGCGCGGATAAGCGAGAACGCCCCCTGTGCGGAAGCTCCGACGGAGCCGCACGGGGGCGTTTTTTGAATCAATCCGTTCAAGTGATAAACCAAAGAAAACGGACACTTGATAACTTTCAAGTGTCCGTTAAAATGGAGCGGAAGACGAGGCTCGAACTCGCTACCTCCACCTTGGCAAGGTGGCGCTCTACCAGATGAGCTACTCCCGCACAACAAAGTATATTATAGCGTTTTTTCTGCGATTGTCAAGGGGTAAATCGAAAATGATGAAATTTTCCGATTGCCGCCGCGCTCTGCTAACAGCAAGGGCGCGGCGGCAATTTTTAGTTTCGAATAGATAACGTCCGGTTAAGCGGCAAAATCGTATCAGTACGCCAGCTTCTCGTCCAGCCAGTCTTTGAGCTGGTCAATCGGTACCCGCACCTGCTCCATGGTATCCCGGTCGCGGATGGTGACGGCGTTGTCGGCGGGGGTGTTCTCGTCGCCCACGGTCTGGAAGTCCACGGTGATGCAGTAGGGGGTGCCCACCTCGTCCTGACGGCGGTAGCGCTTGCCGATGGAGCCGGTGTCATCATAGTCCACCATATAATACTTGCTCAGCATCTGCTGCACCTCCTGGGCCTTGGGGCCCAGCTTCTTGGACAGGGGCAGCACAGCGGCCTTGAAGGGGGCCAGGGCGGGGTGGAAGTGCAGCACCACCCGCACATCGTCGTTGCCCTTCTTGTCCTGGCCCACCACTTCCTCGTCGTAGGCTTCGATCAGGAAGGCCAGCACCACCCGGTCCGCGCCCAGGGAGGGCTCGATGACGTAGGGGATATAGCGGGTGTTGTCGGTGGGGTCGAAATAGGTCATGTCCTTGCCGGAGGTGTTCTGATGCTGGGTCAGGTCGTAGTCCGTCCGGTCGGCCACACCCCACAGCTCGCCCCAGCCGAAGGGGAAGAGGTACTCAAAGTCGGTGGTGGCCTTGGAGTAGAAGCACAGCTCCTCCGGCGTATGGTCCCGGAGGCGGAGGTTCTCGTCCTTCATGTTCAGGCCGATGAGCCAGTCGTGGCAGAACTGCCGCCAGTAGTTGAACCACTCCAGGTCGGTGCCGGGCTTACAGAAGAACTCCAGCTCCATCTGCTCAAACTCCCGGGTGCGGAAGGTGAAGTTGCCCGGGGTGATCTCGTTGCGGAAGCTCTTGCCGATCTGGGCCACGCCGAAGGGCAGCTTCTTCCGGGTGGTGCGCTGGATGGAGGGGAAGTTGACAAAAATGCCCTGGGCCGTCTCCGGGCGGAGATAGACGGTGTTCTTGGCGTCCTCGGTGACCCCCTGGAAGGTCTTGAACATCAGGTTGAACTGGCGGATGTCCGTCCAGTTGTGCTTGCCGCAGGTGGGGCAGCAGACGTGATGCTCCTCGATGAAGGCGGCCATCTCCTCCTGGGTGAAGCCGTCGATGGGTTTTTCCAGGGCGTAGCCGTTCTCCTCCGCCCAGCCCTCGATGAGCTGGTCGGCCCGGAACCGCTCATGGCACTCCTTGCAGTCCATCAGCGGGTCGCTGAAGCCACCCAGATGACCGGAGGCCACCCAGGTCTGGGGGTTCATCAGAATGGCGGAGTCCAGCCCCACGTTGTAGGGGGATTCCTGGATGAACTTCTTCCGCCAGGCCGCCTTCACGTTGTTCTTCAGCTCCACACCCAGGGGGCCGTAGTCCCAGGTGTTGGCCAGGCCGCCGTAGATCTCGCTGCCGGCGAAGATGAAGCCCCGCCCCTTGCACAGGGCGATGATCTTTTCCATGGTTTTGCTGCTGTTTTCCATCTCGTATTCCTCCATTGTAAATTGATTCTGACGGATTCCGTGCCGGATGCGGCAGGAAAAAACGCCCTGAGCATATTTGCTCAGGGCGAACTTGCATCCGTGGTACCACCTGAATTTACGGCGCAGAGACGCACCGTACACTCTCAGCCCGTAACGGGGGCGTCCGGCGGCGTTTACTGGGTGGCGAAGCACCGTTCCTGCCGCGGCTCAAGGGGGCCTGTGCCGCAGTCCGTCCGGAGCCTTGCACCGGTTGGCTCCTCTCTGCAGGGCGGGAAATGCGGCAGCTTCCCTGTCGTTGCCTGTGATGATTGCAGTAAGTGTAACACAGGGGCGGGGGAAAAGTCAAGGGGAAATTTGCTTCTCTCACCTTCTGCGCCGCCTGCCGTTGTATCCGCCGGTGCGCCGCCTGCCCCGATAGCCCCGGCTGCGCCTGCGCCGCCGTGTGACCCCCAGCCGGATCAGCAGCAGGGCCAGCAGCAGCACCACGACCACCGCCAGCACCAGGAGGTATTTCCCGATTCCGCCGTCCTGTTCGTCGGAGGCCTCCAGGGCGGCCTCGGAGGATGCCCCATCCCATTCCGTCTCGTCCTCCGCCTCGGGGTAGAGGTAGCTCTGGGCGGCGGCGGTGGAGGTGTCAAAGGTCACCGACACCCGGCCCGCCTCCGTGTCCCCGTCCTGCACCACCAGGTAGCCAAAGACGCCGCCGGTCCGGTCAGCCTCCTCCTCAAAGGAGACGGTCAGGTCCTCCGCCCCGGCGGACACCAGCAGGGTGTAGCCACTGTCATAGGCGCAGTCCAGGGTCTTGTAAAGGGACAGCTCCTCCGCGCCGAGGTCCGCGGTGATGTCATAGTCCTCCAGGGGGGTGGCATAGTCCACCTGCTCAAACCCCCACTCGTACAGGGCCTCGGTGTCCTTATAGTGGTTCCCGCTGCCGGTGTCGTTCAGGATGATGCACAGCAGCTCCACCCCGTCCTTGGCCGCAAAGCTGGCCAGGGTGGCGTTGGCGGCGGTGGTGTAGCCCGTCTTGCCCCCCTCTGCGTACTCGTAATAGTACTCATGGGTGGAATAGATCATTTTGAAGTGGTTCCAAAGCTCGATTTCGGTGTACAGGGTGTCCCGGTCCGCGATGGTGTAGGTCTTGCTGCCGGAGATGGTGCGGAAGGTCTCATAGTGGAGGGCCTCCTCCAGAATCAGCGCCATGTCGTGGGCGGTGGTGTAATGCTCCTCGTCCGGCAGGCCGTTGGCGTTGGTGAACTGGGTGCCGGTGCAGCCCAGCTCCTGGGCCCGCTGGGTCATCAGGGCGGCGAACTCCTCCACGCTGCCGGAGACGTGCTCCGCCAGGGCGGTGGCCGCCTCGTTGGCGGACACCAGCAGCATGGCGTACAGGGTCTCCTCCACGGCCAGCAACGCCCCGGCGTCAATGCCTGCGGTGCTGCTGCCCGCCTCGGTGCCGTACACCGCGTTGTCGGAGAAGGTGACGATGTCGTCCAGCTCGCAGTTCTCCAGCACCAGCAGGGCGGTCATGATTTTGGTGATGCTGGCGGGGTAGAGCTGTTCGTCCGCGTTCTTTTCATACAGCACCGTGCCCGTGGTCACGTCCATCAGCACCGCCGCCCCGGCCTGGATGTCCGGCGCGTCCGACAGCTCCTCCGTCAGATAGGTGCCCGTCAGGACCGTGTCCTCCGTCCGGTCAACGGCAAAGGCCGTACCGGCGCAGCAGGCCGCCAGCGTCAGCGCCAGCAGCAGGGAGATTGCCCGCTTGATTTTGTTCATATCCTTCCATCCCTTCTCTGTCATTCATCAAACCCTGGCGAAAAGCCGCACAGGCGGCGCTCCGGCCGGATTCCTGTGCGGCTCTGCCTGCCGCCGTGGCGGCGGGCAGCTGCGGTGATAAGATTTTGCTACTGCAAATAGGCTGCGCTGACATAGCCTGTCCAGGTGCAGCCGGAGGCTGTGTAGGACACCTGATACCAGGTGCCGTTGCTGGTATCCAGCACGGTGACCTCCGCGCCGCCGGGCAGCACCGTCACCACGTCATAGTCGGTGCCCGGGCCGGAGCGCAGGTTCAGGGAGCAGGCGGTGGTGGCGGTGGACGAGGCGGCGGCATCGCCGCTGTCATCGCTGTCGGCGCTGCCTGTGGTCAGGTAGGAGGCGCTGACGTAACCCGTCCAGGT
>JAJQBL010000078.1:21107-27612 GCA_021203325.1 Clostridiales bacterium
CTGTAGTCGGTGCCCGCACCGGAGCGGAGGTTCAGGGCCGCCGTGGTGACGGCAGTCTCGCCGGAGATGCTGTTGCTGCCGGAGAGGAGGCCGTTGCTGTCAGAGCCGCCGGAGGCGCTGCCGCCCACCGTTCCACTGACCACGGAGGAAAAGCCGCTGTAGATGGGGATGTAACCGCTGTTGCTGTAGGCCCGCACCTTATAGTAATAGGTCGTGCCGTTCTCCAGGCCGGTGTCCTCGTAGGACAGATTGCTGGCCGACACCGTTTTCACCTTGGAGAAGCCGCTGCCGGAGGAGGTGGAGCGGTAGATCTGGTAATGGGTGGCCCCCTCCACCGCCGACCAGCGCAGGGTCAGGGTGCCGCTGTCGCCGGCGGTGACGGTGACCGTCCCCATGCTCCCGATGTTATCCATGTAATAAAAGTCGCAGTCCACGGCGGTGTCGATGCCGTCCACCTCGCCCACGTCGGTGTACTGCCAGAAGTCATAGTCCAGACTGCTGGAGGTGGCGGTGTTGTAGCGGGCCACCCAGCAGCCGTAGTCCTCCAGCAGGGTCAGGTCGAACAGGTCCCCCAGCACGCCGGTGCTGCCGTAGTAATAGGCGGTATAGCCCTGGGCCTCCACCGCCTCCAGCCAGGCCAGGGCGTTGGCGGTGGCCTTGGCGGCGCTGAGGCCCTTGGTGCGGCTGTCGGAGACCTTTTCCAGGTCATAGACCACCGGCAGGGTGATCATATCCTGATACGGCTCCAGCAGGGACAACGTCATGGCCGCCTCCTGCTCCGCCTCCTCCACCGTCAGGGCCTGGGAGAAGTAATAGATGCCCACGGCGATCCCGGCGTCATAAGCGCCCTGGATATTTTCCGCGAAGCGGGTGTCCTCTACCATGTGGAAGTCGTCGGCGGTGCCGGTATAGCCGCAGCGGATGAACACAAAGGTCACGCCGTCGGCGGCCACGGCCTCCCAGTCGATCTCCGACTGCCAGTGGGACACGTCGATGCCCATCAGCACAAGGCTGTCGGCGAAGCGGCTGTCATGGGTGTAGGTGGAGCCGGTGTAGGGGCTGAGGGTGGTGGAGCTGCTGGTGGACGCGGCCAGGTTGGCCGCCACCGCCGCCGTGTCAACAGCCGCCTCCTCCAGCACGCCGTTGTCCATCATGCGGACGTAGAGGGGGTCGTCCTCCGGGGAGGAGGCGCCGTATTCCTCCACATAGTCCTCCAGGCTGCCCTGGCTCAGGGCGGCCGTCTGCGGGCCGTCCGCCTCCGCCTGACCGGCCGCCTGCAGGCCCGTGGCCCACAGCGCCGCCGTCGCGATTCCAATCGTCAGTGCCCCCAGGGCCGCGAAAAAGCGCAGCCCCTTTTCTTTATGTTCCATCGGATGTACGCCGTTCCCTTCCTGCAAAATCGGATTTATTATAGCATACTTGCCACCTGTTTGAAAGCCTTTTTTCGCGTTTTTGTCAGGAAATTTTTTCCTTTTTTCCGTTTTTGCACACGCTTACGGAAAGATTGTTCGCTGAATGGGGGTGGCCCCGGACGCACGCTGTGCGCCCCTGCCAGAGCATGAAGCCTGAATCTTCAACTTTTTGTAGGGGCGGCCCTTGGCCGCCCGGGGTAAGCAGGCGGTTCCTGAGGGCGGCCAAGGGCCGCCCCTACACACAGATGCAAAAATCGGAACAATTTTCCTGCCTGAACCGTATTGCAGGTAGTTCCGGAGGAAAACACGCAAAAAAACAAAAAGCCCCTTCTCCGCCATCGGCGGCCGAAGGTGCCTGCGCCGTCCGGCGCCCCGGGAGCCACGCTCAGCGCTCGCTGGGGTGCCGGACATCCTCACCATAGACCAGATCGTCCAGGTCAGGAACCGTATAATGATGCAAGAAAATCCCTCCTTTCTGTGGGCGGATGTGTCGGCGCGTCAGACGATGCGCTGGGCCTTGTGAACGCCGGTGATGCAGAAGCCCACCCACTGGGCGATGCTGACGGCGTGGTCGCCGAGGCGTTCCAGGTATTTGATCATCATCAGGTAGTCCAGGGCATAGTCCACCGACTCGGTCTGGGCGGCGATGCGCTGGGCCAGGGAATTGCGGATGGAGAGAAACTCCTGGTCCACGACATCGTCATAGTCAATGACCTCCTGGGCCAGCTGGGAGTCCAGGGTGCGGAAGGCCAGGATGGCCCGGGTGACCATGCGCTTGGCGTTGGCGGCCATCTCCACAATGTCGGTGTGGAGGCTGTCCTGGGTGAAGCGGCTGCTCTCCATATGCTGCAAAATGTCCGCCATGTCCGCGGCGAAGTCCCCGATGCGGCGGATGTCCTCCACGATCTCCAGGGAGGTGCTGACCTTCCGCAGGTCGGAGGCCACCGGCTGCTGCCGCAGCAGCAGGGTCATGCACTGATGCTCTACGTCCCGCTCCAGCTGGTTCAGCTGCTCCTGCAGGTGGGGAATCTCCTCCAGAAGCTGGGGGGTGCCGTTGGTGAAGGTCTCCAGGGCCAGGTTCAGGGCCTGCTGGGCCATCACCCCCATGTCCTCCAGGGTGCGGTCCAGGTTTTTCAGTTCCCAGTCGTAGGCTGCGCGATTGCTCATTGATAGTCCTCCCATTCGTCCCATTCATTCCATTCATCCCAGCCGTCCCATCCGCTGCCGGAATCCGCCAGGGGAACCGTGCCGATCTGAATGAAATTGTCTCTGCCGTTGACGCTGATGTTGCGAATCAGCCAGCGCCGTACCTTGTTCCAGAGCTTTCTCATAAGGATACCTCCCTGTCATTAGCCGAATCGGCCGGTGATATAGTCCTCTGTGCGCTTGTCGCAGGGGGTGGAGAAGATGCGGGCCGTATCGCCCATCTCCACCAGCTCGCCCAGCAGGAAGAAGGCGCACTTGTCGCTGATACGGGCGGCCTGCTGCATATTGTGGGTAACGATAACTACGGTGTAGTTCTTTTTTAGCTCGCTCATCAGGGCCTCGATCTTCATGGTGGAGCCGGGGTCCAGGGCGGAGGTGGGTTCGTCCATCAGCAGCACCTCCGGCTTCACCGCCAGGGCGCGGGCGATGCACAGCCGCTGCTGCTGGCCGCCGGAGAGGCCCAGGGCGGACTTTTTCAGCCGGTCCTTTACCTCGTCCCACAGGGCGGCGCCCCGGAGGGATTCCTCCACCAGCTCGTCCAGCGTGGCCCGGTTCTTGATGCCGTGGATCTTGGGGCCATAGGTGATGTTGTCGTAGATGGACATGGGGAAGGGGTTGGCCTTCTGAAAGACCATGCCCACCTTGCGGCGCAGCTCGTTCACGTCCTGCTCCTTGGCGAAGATGTCGTTGCCGTGGAGCTTTACCTCTCCCGTCACCCTGACGCCTTCCACCAGGTCGTTCATCCGGTTCAGGGTTTTCAGGAAGGTGGACTTGCCGCAGCCGGAGGGGCCGATGAAGGCGGTGATCTCCCGCTCGCCGATGTCCATGTCGATGCCCTTCAGCGCCTGGAAGCTGCCGTAGTACAGCTCCAGATTGCGGGTGGTGATAATGGGGGCAGTCTCAGTCATCTTCTGTTCGTCCATAGAGGTATCTTACCCTTTCTTTAACTTTTGCTTTGCCAGTTTTGCCAGGAAGTTGATGATGAGCACCAGAATCATCAGGATGGCGGCGATGGCGAAGGCCAGATCCACTTCGCCGTACTCCTGATAGTACACATACAGCATGACGCTCAGGGAGCCGCTGCTGGTGCCCAGGGCCTGGAGGCAGTTGGTCACCAGCTTGTAGCCGGTGCCGGCGGTGTAGAGCAGCGCCGCGCTCTCGCCCACGATTTTGCCCACGGACAGGATGGCGCCGCCCACCACGCCGTCCAGGGTGCAGGGGAGGACGATGGTCCAGATGGTGTGCCATTTGGTGGCCCCAGCCCCCACGGAGCCCTCCCGGTAGGATTGGGGCACGGTTTTCAGCGCCTCCTGGGTGGTTCGCAGAATGTTGGGGAGAATCATAATGGACAGCGTCAGGGAACCGGCCAGAATGCCGGAGCCGAATTTCAGCCCCTGGACAAAGACCATCATGCCCACCAGACCGTAGATGATGGAGGGGATGCCGGAGAGGCTCTCCGCGGCGAACTCAATGACCCGCACCAGCCTCCGGTTTTTGGCGTACTCCGTCAGGTAAATCGCGCCGCCGATGCCCAGAGGCAGGGCGATGACCAGGGTGGTCAGGATCAGGTAGACGGTGAAGATGATGTTGGGCAGGATGCCGATGGTGCCGTTGATGGCGCTGCGCTGGGTGGTCAGCAGCTCCACCGTGATGTAGGGCAGCCCCCGCACCATGATGTAGCCGATAAGCCCCACCAGCAGGGCCACCGTCAGGATGACGCAGACCCAGATAATGGCTTTGATGGCGTTGTTCCACGCCTTTCTTGAACCGCTCATTTCTTATCGTCGTCCCCTTTCTTCAGCAGGCGGCCCATCACCGTGTTGATGAGCATGATGAAGAGGAACAGCACCAGACCGATGGAGTACAGCGCCCGGCGCTGCAGTCCGGAGGAGTAGCTCATCTCCTTGGCGATGGCGGTGGTCAGGAAGGTGACGCTGCTGAACAGGCTGGGCATATTCGCCACGTTGCCTGCCACCATCATCACCGCCATGGCCTCGCCCACGGCCCGGCCGATGCCCAGGACGATACCGGCGGCCACGCCGCTTTTGGCGGCGGGGAGGGAGACCTTGAAGTAGGTTTCCATCTCGGTGGCCCCCAGGGCCAGGCTGCCCTCCTCGTACTCCTTGGGGACGGCGGAGAGGGCGGTCTCACTGACGCTGATGATGGAGGGGAGAATCATCACCGCCAGCACCACAATGGCGGCCAGCAGGCAGGTGCCGTTTTTCAGGGAAAACAGGTTCATAATCAGGGGCACCAGAATGATGGCGCCCACCAGGCCGTAGACCACGGAAGGGATGCCGCTGAGCAGCTCCACCGCCGTGCGCACCACCCCCGCCGTTTTCTTACTGGCGATTTTGGACAGGAAGATGGCGGTCATCAGCCCCACCGGCACGCCGATGAGGCAGGCCCCCAGGGTGCCGTAGACGGAGGCCAGGATGAAGGGCAGGATGCCGTACTTCGGCTCCGCCGCGGTGCTGGCCCATTCCGTCCCGAAGAAGAAGTCCAGCGGCCCGATTTCGACGATGGCGGGCAGTCCGCTGACGATCATATAAATGGTGATGAGGGCCACCATAGCGATGGACACCATGCCGCAGAGGAAGAACAGCCCATTCATCAGCTTTTCAATTGTGTTTCTGAGTTTCACTGCGTTCGACCCTTTCTTGTCAAGTCTGAAACGCCGGAGCGGGAGCAGTCCCGCCCCGGCGTTTGGGCTATGCGAAACGGTTTACGGTACGGGTACGGGGTCAGGGCTGGATAGCGCCGGCCTGGGAGATGTAGTCCGCCACGTCCGCGCTGAGGCAGAAGTCCAGGAAGGCCTGGGCGGCGTCGCTGAGGGTGGTGGAGTCGTTCACCACCATGTTGAAGTTACGCTGGATGGCATAGCTGCCGTCCTTGACGGTGTCCTCGGTGGCTTCCACGCCGTCCACGGAGATGACCTTCACGCCGTCATCCGCGGCGGCCTCGGACAGGGAGGCGTAGCCGATGGCATACTGGTTCTGGGCCACAGCGGTGATGACGGAGCCGGTGGAGGTCAGTTCCTGGTCGTAGACGCAGACGTCCTCGACGCCGACTACGCTCTCGAAGCCGTCCCGGGTGCCGGAACCGGCCTCACGGCCGATGACGGCAACTTCCATATCCTCGCCGCCGACTTCGCTCCAGTTGGTGATGGTGCCGTTGAACAGACCGGCGATCTGCTCCAGGGTCAGGTCCGTCACGGTGTTCTCAGGGTTGACGATGACGGCGATGCCGTCGATGGCCACCACATAGGCGGTCAGGCCGGTCTCCTCGTCCTTCAGGTTGCGGCTGGCCAGGCCGATGTCGGCGCTGCCCTCGGTGGCGGCGGTGATGCCGGCGCCGGAGCCGGTGGCGTCATAGGTGACGGTGACATTGGGGTTCTCCTCCTCGAAGGCCTCGATCAGGATGGCCATGACCTTTTCCATGGAGGTGGAGCCGTTGGTGGAGACGGTGCCGGACAGGTCGGCGGTGGCGGAATCTTCGGTGCTGTCGTCGGTGCTGGAGGATTCTTCCTCGGTGCCGGCCTCTTCCTCCTCGGTGCCGGCGTCTTCGGTGCCCTCCTCGGTGGAGGACTGGCTCTGGGCGTCAGAGGTGTCGTCGCTGTCGCTGGTGCTGTCCGTGCTGCCGCAGGCAACCAGAGAGAAGGCCAGAGCGAGGGTCATGAGCAGTGCAATTACTTTTTTCATGGTAATGAGAAATCCTTTCTATGTGCGGCCGGCTCCCTGCCGGCCTTGTTGTTCCCCTTGTGGGTACGGTATCATTCTAGCAGGGGGCGGGGGTGTAAGCGACCATGGAGCGGTCAAGGAATTGTAAAGTTATGAAGATTTTACGCCGGAAGGGTTCCTTGGATAAGGAATGTGGAAGGAAACAGG